>NZ_JAPWHT010000304.1:0-12819 GCF_027270795.1 Streptomyces sp. ActVer | reverse complement strand
GGGGTGGCCGCGTGACGCCCCGCCTGCACGCCCCGCGCGGCCTTCCCGGCGCAGGCAAGTCGACCCTGGCCCGCCGTCTGGCCGCGGCCGGTGCGGCGCACGTCGAGCTGGACGTCCACCGGCGTCGTCTGTGGCCGGACTGTCCGCCGTCGTGGGATCCGTACCGCGGCCCGGGTGTGGCGGTGCAGGCGGCGTTCGAGGCGGAGATCGCCGGATGGCTGGCCGCGGGCCGGGACGTGGTCGCGGACCGAACCAACCTGCATCCGCGGGGCCTGCACCGGTTGGAGCGGCTGGGTGCCCGGCTGGTGATCTACGACCTGCGGGATGTGCCGCTCGCCGACTGCGTGGCCCGGGATGCCGCCCGGCCGCCACGGGACCGGATCGGCGGGGATGCGATCCGGGCGCTGGCCGGGCGGTGGCTGTGACCGCAGCGCACGTTGACCGCCGCCCGTGGGGGACCGGTCGGGCGGGAAACCCTCGTGCGGGCCGCTCAGTTCGCCTGAGACGGCCTGGGGGCGCTTCAAGGCCGCCCGGTCGCTCCAAACCCGCCCAGGCCCCTCTCAGGCTCGTACAGCGCCTCTCGAATCCGTTCACCGCAACTCACCGACAGGAGAACCGTGATGCCCGAACCGTTCATCCAGGCCACCCGCTACACCGTGAACCTGGTCCCCGAAGCCGCCGACCCCGGCGACGTCTACGCCATCACCGTCGAATACCGCGGCGACGACCGCTGGGCCGTCCTCCGGCACAGCCTCTGCCTCAGCGCGGACGGCCGATGGGACCGCGAACACGTCCCCTCCGAGCGTGAAGACGAGTGGCTCGACGTGCACCGCTTCGACCTGGACACCGCCAAGCGCCTCGCCGCACAACAGGCGGCGGACATCGCACCGGCCAAGTGGCGCGCACGCACCCCCGCCGTGTAGTCCCATCCCGCACCCACACCAACCCGCAGAAAGAGGCACAAATGACCACTCGTCGACACGTCGTCATGTGGTCCGGAGGAATCACCTCCTGGGCCACCGCCCGCCACGTCATCCAGCAGCACGGCACAGACGGCGTCACCCTGCTGTTCGCCGACACCAACGCCGAAGACGAAGACCTCTACGCGTTCAACGACGCGGCCAGCGCACAGCTCGGCGTACCGATCACCCGCGTCGCCGACCCCCAGGAGCGCGACCCCTGGCAGGTGTTCGAGGACAAGCGGTGGCTCGGCAACACCCGCATCGCGCAGTGCTCGCACGCCCTCAAGCAGGAGCCGTGCCGGGTGTGGCTCGACAACAACCCCGAGCTGACGTTCGACAACACGACGCTGTACGTCGGCATCGACTGGACCGAGACCGAGCGCCTCCCGGCAATCGTCCACGGATGGGCCCCGTGGACCGTCTCAGCGCCTCTCACCGCCCCGCCGTACCGCGACAAGGGTCAGCTCCTCAACGAGGCCAGGAGCCTCGGGCTGCCGCGTCCGCGCCTCTACCGGCTCGGGTTCGCCCACAACAACTGCGGCGGCGCCTGCGTCAAGGGCGGCCAGGCCCAGTGGATACGGCTCCTGGACGTCTTCCCCGCCCGGTACGCCCGCGCCGAGGCCGCCGAGGTGAAGATGCGCGCGCTGCTCGGCAAGGACGTGTCGATCCTCCGCGACCGCACCGGCGGCACCACCACGCCGCTCACGCTGGCCGTGCTCCGGCAGCGCATCGAAGACCAGCCCGACCAACTCGACCTCTTCGACGAAGGCGGCTGCGGCTGCTTCACCGAGCCCGCCGTGTGAGCCCCACCCACCCCCACAACAGATCAACACCAAGCGCGCGCGACCAAGGAGCCACACCGTGAGCCCACCGCCCTACTATCAAGCCGAGCAGGTCACCCTCCACCTCGGCGACAGCCTCGACGTACTGCCGACGCTCAGCGACGCATCCGTCGACGCGATCGTCTGCGACCCGCCCTACGAGATCGGCATAGCGGACCGCAACTGGGACCGCACCGGCATCGCCTACAACGTCAACCTGTGGACCGAGTGCCTGCGCGCCCTCAAGCCAGGCGGACACCTCCTCGCCTTCGGAGCGCCACGCACCTACCACCGCATGGCCTGCGCCGTCGAAGACGCCGGGTTCCGCATCATCGACCAACTGGACTGGATCTACACGCACGGCAAGCCGAAGGGCACCGACCTGGCCCGGTCGATAGACCGGCGGCGCGACGACCGCGCCCAGGTGCTGGAGGTGACGGCGTGGCTGGCCGCAGCAAGGGACGCCGCGGGATGGACGAACCGGCAGATGGACGCCCTGTGGGGCTTCGACGGCATGGCCGGCCACTGGACCACCCAAGGCAAGGCCGCAATGACGCCGACGCGGGAGCAGTGGGATCGGCTGCAGGCGGAGCTCAGCTTCGATGACACCGAGATCCGTCCAGCCCTGTCGGAGCTGTGGGCGCGTAAGGGCACTGTCGGCGAGGCGTTCGCCCGCCGGGAAATCATCAGTGAGACATGGGAAGCGGCACGGAACACCAGCCTCTACAAGGGCTACTCAGGCCACCGCATCAAGTCCCGCGCTGCGAGCGACGAAGCCCGCCAGTGGGAAGGCTGGAACACCGCCCTGAAGCCCGCGCACGACCCGATCCTCTTGGCCCGCAAAGGGACCGGCTTCGACACGCTCACAGCCAACGTGCTGCGACACGGCGTCGGCGGCCTGAACATCGCCGGATGCCCGGCCGAGGGTGGCGGCTACACCCCGAACATCCTCCTCGGCCACGACTGCCCGCCCGGCGGCTGCCTGCCCAGCTGCCCGGTCCGTGAAGTCGGCGGCGCGGCCCGCTCGTTCCCGGTGTTCCGGCTGAACTCCCGCACCCCCGACTCCGAGCGCGTCGAGGTCGACGGGGTGCGCCACGACACCCCCAAGCCGCTCGCCCTCATGTCGTGGCTGGTGCGCCTCGTCTGCCCGCCGGGCGGCACGGTCCTCGACCCGGTCGCGGGATCCGGCACCACCCTGCTGGCCGCCCGCGGCGAAGGCATGCACGCGATCGGTGTCGAGCTCGACGAGGCGCATGCGCGGATCTGTGTGCAGCGCCTGTCTGAGCCGTACAGCGAATCCCTGTTCAGCGCCGCCGTCCGGTCTGTCTGACACATCCGGATACCAACCACCAGGAGACACCGTGAACCAGCCCGACCCGACCACCGCTTCCCTCATCGGGACCCTCGTCACCTACGACGGGAGCTTCGGCGCCATCACCCCGCTGCTGGCCGCCGAATGCCGCTGCCGGGCATGCATTGCCGCCACCGGCGCCCCCGGTGAGGTCCTGCTGGTTCTGCTCGACCCGCAGGACCGTGAGCCGGTGCTGCGCCACCCCAGGCGTGCATCGCTGTCGTCCGTCGAGGGGGCGGCGTGAGCATCAGCCGGCGCGCCCTGTCCGTCGATGTCTGGGCTGACGGCCGAACGTTCACCCACGCCAGCCACCGAGCTGCCGCCCTCGACGGCAGTCAGCAATTCCGTGACGCGCACCGGGTCGAGACCGTCGACGGTCGAGGTGCTCCGTGGACGGTGTTGTGGACGCGTGTCTCGTGGGAGGCCCGGGTCGGTCCGCTCAGTGTGCTGTCGGTGCTGTGCCTGCCCGGCACCGGCCCGAGCCGTCCGTCGGTCTGATGTTCCCCGCCCGCAGACCGGCCGCCGCCTGCAGCTATCAGGCGGCGGCCGGCCCCCCGACCGTACCGAATCCCTTGGAGTCGTCTTGAACAGCACACCCGAACCACAGACCACCACCGACCCCGTCTGCAAGTTCGAGGAGGGTTGCCACCGCGTCGAGGGCTGCGACCCGGGATGCGCCGTGGACGCCGCACGCATGCACGCCCAACTCGCCGCCGTGCCGCCCGTCCAGGAACGCCGCGACCGGTACGCGGCCCTCGCGGAGGACCTGCGGTACGTCTTCAGCTACAACGGGCCCCCGCACGCCCACGAGAAGCCCGGCGTGTGGGACACCTCCGGGAAGCCCTGCGGCCACTGCGCCCGGTTGGCTGTCGCACAGAGGAACCTTGCGGCCTACGACGCGGACCCCGATGCGGTGCTGGCTGTCGCGGACGCCGAGCAGGCCGAACTGCGGGCCGCGGTCGACACGTCCGAGGACCGCTGCGCCGAGTGCGGTCACTTCCGGGGCGCGCACGAGGACGCCGAGGAGCCGGTCAGTGTCGGCCGCTGCACCGTCTGTGCGGACGACGACGAACGGCACGACTTCGAGGCGGCCGTAGAGCTGCACCATGCCGCCGCCGTGTTGCCGCAGCCCGAAACACAGGCCGGACACGACCTGCCCGAGCGTCTCGAAGCCGCGCTCACCGAACGCTTCACCGAACTCGGCAACCGGTTTTCCCGGATGAGCCGCACCGAGAAAGGCCCCGACGGCTGGCCCGCCTCGCATCCGGTGGGCCCGCACCACGTGGCCGAGGTGCTGCGGGAACTGCTGCACCGGACCGCCGACGAGGAGCCCGAGCCGCGCCTGCCTGACCACACCGTCAACGAGGAAGAGACCCCGCCCACCACCGCGCCCGCCGTCGTGTCGCAGCCCGACGAGGAGGCCTACGTCCCGACGCTCCATGGCGCAGCGGAGCTCGAAGAGAAGCTCGACATCGACGTCTCGCCTGCCGCCGTGCTGCTCTCCACTCGCTGCGACGCCTGTCGGCACACCCTCAACTGGCACCGGAACGACATCGGATGCACCGTCGCACTCTGCGTCTGCGGTCGCTTCCAGCCGCCCGCCGAGGAGCCGTCGCCGTGATCGTGATCGAGTTCCTCGACGCCGTCGACACCCTCACCAAAGCGCTCGCCGTCTGGTTCGTCATCGGCGCCGCGATCGCCACACCGGTGGTGCTGGTCGTGGGGTGGGCGGTGACTCGGGTCGTGAAGTGGGCGTGGCGGGCGGCGAGGAGCGCGTGGGGCTCAACGGCCCCGAGAGAGGCGCTCAGCGTCCGTCTCGCGGCCTCGCAGCCCTCCAGCGTCCCGCACGAGCCCGACGCCCCAGAACGAGCCTCAGAGCCACCGTCCCGCCACTCGCATGAACAAACAGACAGGAAAGCCGCATGACCGACTTCGAAGCCGTCCCCCACATCGAAGCCCACCCCACACGCGACGAGTACGTCCTGGAACGCGCCCTCAGCGACGGCGGCTGGGTCGTGGAGAGCATCACCCCGGCAGCCACCGCCGAGAAGGCCGAGGAGCGGCATGCCGCGCTCAGCCTCCCGTGGGTCCGGGACGCCGAGTTCCGTGTCGTGCGCCGGACCATCACCAGCACGGTCGTCTCGATACGACCTAGCGCTGCGCCGACCGCCTGACCGTCCTCGTGCCGGGCCCCCGCCGGGCCCGGCCCCACACCCAACAGGAGACACGCAGTGACCGACCCGACCATCACCGACCTGCGCCGCGAACTAGAGAAAGCACAGATCGCCCTGATCGCCGCACTGAAACACCTCGGCGCGCACGCCGAAATGAACGCCGCCCTCCACTGCGCAGACCGCGTCATGTACTCGCCACTCCACGCCAAGATCGAAAGCACCATCGGCGGCATCGACCACGCCCTCAACCGCACCAAGCCCGCCGTCACCGTCACGGAGTGGGCGTTGGAGCACTCCGACGCGCACTGCCTCTGGCGGACTCTCCTCACCGACCTCGACCGCTGCCAGCACGGCCGCCACGAGGGCGACGGCTGCGGCCCGGCCGACGCATGCACGGGCACATCAGCAGGGAACCCCCACCTGCGACCCGGCGACGTCATCGGCTACGGCCTGCGAGCCGACCACATCGTCATGCCCGACCGCGACCACAAACACAATGTCGCCGCATGGCGCGTCCAGCCGGGCGAGGAGCCGCAGCGATGACCAAGAAGAAGCTCCCCAACGTCTGCGAAGAACCCGAACCCGTATCCCGCGCCTGGGCCATCCTCCGCGAGGAACTCGGCTTCCTCCTCCTGCATGACCAGCGGCAACGCGTCTACGACGTCATCGCCCACGAGGTGGCCGAGGAGATCCGCCGCGAACGAGACGAGGCGGATGTTCCGGGGAGCCCCGTGACGCCCAACATGGTTCGCGGGATGACGCTCGCCGCAGACCTGGCGGACCCGGAGGTGCAGCGGTGAGCGCGGCCGACGAACTACGCACCACCCGCCCCATGGTCGGCGTCGGCATGCCCGCCGCCCTCCACCTCGACGCCTTCGGCCGGGAGATCGAATCCGCATTCGGACACCTCCCGTACCTCGTCGGCAGCGCATCCACCGGCAAGACGTGGCGGGACGTCGACGTCCGACTCATCCTCCCCGACGACGAGTTCAACGCCCTGTTTCCGAAACCCGCCGAACCCGGCCAGCCCGACGGGCGGTGGGGCCTGCTCTGCGCAGCAATCAGCGAGTTGGCCCGCCAACGCACCGGCTTGCCCGTCGACTTTCAGATCCAGCGCCAGAGCTACGCCAACGACCGCTACCCGGGCGTGCGCCAGGCCCTCGGCCTCCACGACAGGAACGGCCAATGACCCGCCTCCTGCCTGCCCACCTCCGCCCCTGGCGCGAACGCTGCTGCTGGGCCAGACACGACGCACTCGACCCCATCTGCCCATGGACCAACATCCCCAGGGACGGCGCATGACCGACCGCCACACCGTCGACAGCATCACCTCCGACGCACTCGACCAGCTGTACCGGGAACGCGACGAAGCCCGCCAACACGCCGCCACCATCGCGGCCCAACGCGACCGACTCCGCCAACGCATGAACACCCTCGCCGACCGCTGGGACAACGCCCTTGCCCCCGACAAGGCTTACGCCCGCACCCTCCGCGACGAGATCAGCGTCGCCCCCTTCGACCCCGACGGCGCCATGACCGTGCACGACTACACCGAACACGGCCGGCACTGGTGGGCGTTCCGCTGCTGGGGCACCGACATCTGCGACGGCTGGCTCGGCCTGGGCCATCACACGCAGACGTCGGCGCTGCTGGAGCGGGAACGGCATGTGGCCGAGGCGCACGGAGAGCCCGGGCCGGCAGCGACCGAAGCGACCGAACCCGTCGTATCCGTCCACGGCGCACGCGACCTCACCCCTGACGCGCGCGAAGGCCTGGACGCACTCATCGGCGTCGCCAAGAAGCGGATCACCGAGGACAGCCCGGCCGCCGCGGTCGAAGTCCGTGACCCGTGCCCCCGCTGCGAAGGCTCCCCGGCGCTCATCCCACGCCACGCCATGACCGACCACATGCGCGCACACCACCCCGAGGAGCACCCAGTGCGTGACCTCCGCGTCCTCGCACCACGCCTCCCGCGAACCACCCGCGTCCGCCTGCGCGCCGAGCACCACATCGACGGGGCGGCCGTCTGGCTCATCGAGCGCCGGCACTTCCGGGTGGCGCGATGGTTGTGGCGGGTATGCCGGATGTGGTGAGCGGCCGTGCCATCCTGGCCGTGTGCCTGGTGCGGTCGACGGGACCAGCCGCCGCACCAGGTCGGCAGCGAGGCCCCGGCTGCGGCTTGGGGCTGGTCGGCGCGCCACTTCTCGGCGAGGTCTACGAGGTCGCCGTTCTTTGCGACGGTGCGCCACCAGGCCGGGCCGCGAGGGTTGTGGTGCTCCTGGATCCAGCGGATGAAGGTCTCTCTCTCCTCGTCGGCCACGACGTCGGCATCGCGTACGACGCGCTCAGCCAGAGAGAGAGGAGGTAGTTGAGGAGATAGAGGAGTAGGGGTGTCCGGATCGGACACCCTTCCGGGCCAGAAAGAACACCCTTCAGCGTCCGTAGGGTGTTCTTCTTGGCCACCCGCCTCTCCGTAGGGGGTTCGAATCGGACGCACTACTGATCCCGTAGGGGGTTCGTTCTGGACACCCTTCGGATCTGTAGCCGGTTCGTTCTGAACCGCCAACGTGAGCGGACACCCGCAGCCGGACCCGCCGGGACAGCCGGCCGGGTTCAGGTGCAGGAACCGGTACTTGGCGACCTTGCCGTTGTGGCCGCCGCCCCACTGTCACACCCGGCGTCTACGCTGGACGCGCGTCCACGGTTCGGCTGGCTGCCGCCCGGACGCGGTACTACACGCCGAAGCCCCCAACCGTCTCGTACCGGGTGGGGGCTTCGCAGTGCGCGGGGCTACTCGACGGACGCGATCGCCTCCGCATAGCCCGGGCGGTCCGCGTACGGAAGAGCGAGCAGGCGCAGTGTCTTGCACGGGAACTGCTGGTCGCACGTCGCGCACTCGAAGCCCTCGACGCCGTCCAGATCCCACTTCGGAGCGGGGCGCCGATAGTGCCACCGAACGATCTGCCGCTTGGCGTCGATCTCCCGCAGCACCCGAGCCGGATCATGCGCCGCGATGAACCGGCCGCGCTCCGCCTCCAAGAAGTCCTGCGACCCCGTGGCCACCATGTCGCCCTCACGCCGGGCCAGGACGAAACCGTCGTCGTAGTGCCAGTCCGGCCCGAGCTCCTCAGCCGCTGCGTCCGCGCGCGCCTTGTCGACGTCGAGTTGCTCGCCGAGCCACCGCACCAGATCATCCACGCCGCAACCTCCTCCACACCCGAACCCACCACGAACGAACCGACGGCCACTCCGGACGCGCCTGCCTACGCGCCATCGCGAAGTAGTCGGCGCTGTCCAACTCGCCGCGCATCCACCGGCGGCCAGCCTCAACCATCGGATCCGGATGACGCGACAGTTCGTCCGTCACTGGTCGTACCCCGCGCCCTCGTCGCCGTCGAGCCACGCGTAGTAGTCGCTGCCCTGCCACGCCGTATGCCGTTGGTGGTAGCCGCGCTCTCCGCAGTACACGGTGTCCGGCATCGGCTCCTCCCGGAACGTCGCTGGGCACGGGGCGTCGTCGTCCAGCTCAGCCATCCGACGGCTCCGGCTTCGCCTTCTTCAGCTTCTCCGCCACGTCGGCCGCCTCGTACCAGGTCTGCGCCCGCTCTTCGAGGCTCGGCCGCATCTCCTCCTCGGCCAGCGCCGACAACTCCGCACCCTTCGCCGTAAGCGCCTCCACCACCTCGGCGACAACAGCCTCCCGATAGGCGGCGAGGAGCTGCGCCGCCTCATCCAACGGCGTGGCGTACACCCCCGCCACATCGTCGTACGGCGGGGTGTCCAGGGCGGACATGATCGCGAGACGCGGATCGGTCGTCGTGGTCACAGGCACTCCTTCGTCTCAACGGTAAGGATCTGGCGGACTCGGCCGAAGCTGATTCCCACGGCCTTGCCGATCTCCCTGTAGGTCATGCCGTCAGCGTGCATCTGCCGGAAGAGCCTCTTCCGCTCGGACCGGTATGCCGCCTCCAGTTCCTCCATCATCTCGGTCAGCATGCGGAAGCGGACCGCAGGCGGCTCGGCATCCACCTGCTCGAAGAAGGCGTCCAGCTCGGTCAGCACGAACAGCGGACCAGTGGTCTTCGCCTTGCTCCTCTGTGCGGGTGCGGCCACCGCCCCGGGGCCGCCGATCTTGTTGCCCGGCGGGCGCAGCTGCGCGATGGCCTCCGTCTCCGCGACGTAAGCGGCCTCGCGCGTCGGGTGCCACTCGTCATCGCGGCGGACAACCTGCGACCACCAGTCCTTGTCGCGGTGCTTCTTGCTGCGCTGCTTCGGGTCGTACGCCGACCCGATGTAGAGCAGCGTCCCCGCCTCGTCGTACAGGCGGTACACGGCCGCGCGGCGCGGCGCCTTGTCGGTCTCGTTCGGTACAGTCACAGTGCGCTGACTCCAATTGGTGCACCCGGCCCGGGCGGTGCTTACTCACCGCTCGGGCTTCTGTCATTCCTCGGCCGGTTCGTCGGCTACCTTCCGGCGGGTAGAGCGTCCGGTCTCCTCTGCCTCGATCTGCTGCACTCGGGTCAGCGAGACGCCGATCGCCTTAGCGATCTCCCGGTACGACATCTTCCGCGCCCGCATGCGCACAACGGCGTCGTGACGGATCTTCCGTAGCCGCTTCTGCTCCTCGGGCAGGCTCTTGAGGAGCTTGCCCGCGTCGAGCGCCGTGGCGACGTCGTCGTCTTCTTCAACTAGCGAATCGACAGTCGCTCGGACCGCTTCGATCACGCGCTGCACCTCCTCCGAACCGGTCTCCTGCTCAGGCAATGCCGCTCCCTCCGGGGTGGGAAGGCCTACCTACTGGACCAGTGTACAGGGACCCTGTACGGTGGTCCATGAGAAGGCCCTCCGCCTCTCAATGCAGAACGGCCCGGCAGGAAATCTCACCTTCCTGCCGGGCCAGCCATCACCTGATCTGACCAGGAGTGACCAGTGCCCGATCGTAGTAGCCAGCCCCCTGACCAGCCCAGCCCGCGCACCGCTGCGCAGCGTCTCGCCACCCAGATCCTCGCCCGCACCGCAGACCACCTCACCAACATCGGCCCCAAACCCATGGCCGACAGCTGGCGCACCGCCGCCCTCAACACCGCCATGAACGACGTCCTCGACCCGGTCGAAAGCAAATACCAGAGGTCCGCCGCCCGCCGCGCCGTCCTCATGGCCCTGCCGCCGATCACCGGCACCACCGTCGAGTACGCGGCCCGCGTGCGGGAACTGGCGGTGGCGGCGTGAGCGAGCAGCAGCCCACCGACGGCACCCCCACGAACGGCCCGGCGATCGTCGCCCACCACTGGATCATGACCGTCCAGTCCGCCGACGGCCGCCAAGGCACCAGCGACGGCAACATCGACGTCATCCCCGGCGTCCACACCGACGAGGCCACATACTCCAGGGTCCTCAACGGGATGCGGGAGTGGATCGGGTCCGAGAACATCACGGTCCTCTTCTACCGGCTGGCCCCCAGCACAATCGCCGCCCCTGGCGGTGCCGCATGAGCGAGCAGCAGCCCAAGCAGTGCGGCACCTGCCACGGCAAGGGCGGCCGCACCGTCGACACCAGCAGCAACGGCGTGCAACGGCAGAACTGGAAGACCTGCGGCACCTGCCAGGGCAGCGGGCAAGCGGGCGGTGGCCGCTGATGAACCTCCGCGACTTCGCCCGCAGCCTCCTGCCGGGCAACGACCAAGCGCTCGCTGCCGACATGCGCGCCGACACCTCCCGCAGAAACCGGGCCGGCCACCGACGCAGTGGCGCCGCCCGCGCCGCCCGCCAAGGCCAAGCCTGGGACGACGCCGACCGCGACCGCGAGCGCACCGGACGCCGAAGGAAGCGCACATGAACAAGCAATCGGCCATCCAAGCCGCAGTCAACGCCGTCGCAGTCGCCACCCAAGCCGCCAACGACTACGGCCAGGGCTCAACCGAATACGCCGCCGCCCACACCGAGGCCAAGGAGAAGGTCACCGCCGCCCGCCGACACGGCGCGACAGACGACGACCTGCGCAACACCCGACCCGCCTGACCTACCCCCGATCGGCCGCCCTCTCGCGCTTTCCGTCCCCCACGGGCGCGGGAGGGCGGTCCCCGCTTCACGACACCGGAGCCCACCGTGAAGAACACCGGCGACCGCCCCGAACTCACCGAACTCCAACGACGACTCATCATCGGCGTTGCAGGCGGCGTTGCCGTGATCGCCGCGATCGGCTTCGCCGGGTCCTACGCCGCAGTGCGTGAACTCGCACAGGCCAAGGGCTTCGGCAAGTTCGCCATGATCTTCCCCATCGGCATCGACGCCGGCATCTTGGTGCTGCTCGCCCTCGACCTGACCCTCACCTGGCTGAGCATGCCGCTCGCCCTGCTGCGCCACACCGCATGGCTCCTCACCGTGGCGACGATCGCGTTCAACGCCGCCGCAGCCTGGCCCGACCCGGTCGGCACCGGCATGCACGCCGTGACGCCGGTCCTGTTCATCGTGGCGGTCGAGGCGGCCCGGCATGCGATCGGCCGGATTGCGGACATCACCGCCGACAAGCACATGGACTCCGTCCGTATGGCCCGGTGGCTCCTCGCCCCGGCGTCGACGTTCCGGTTGTGGCGGCGGATGAAGCTGTGGGAGCTGCGCTCCTACGACCAGGTGATCCAGTTGGAGCGGTCCCGGCTCGTCGAGCAGGCCCACCTACGCGGCCGGTACGGCAGGCGGTGGCGCACGAAGGCCCCCGTCGAGGCGGTCATGGCGTTGCGGCTCACCCGGTACGGGCGGGAGCTGTCGCTCGTGAAGGGCGTCCTCGACATCGAGCACGCTGAGCCGAGCGGCTCAGCCCCGGCTCGCCCCGAACTGCCCCCTGTGAGCCGTCAGCCCGAGCCCGTTGAGCCTGAGCCGGGCAGTGAGCCGGTCGACTTCGAGACCACCGTCACGACGGCTCTCACCGTCACCAGCCGTGAGCCCCACACCACGCTGGCCGACCCGGTCCAGCCGCTCGGCCACACCCCTGACCTGCCGGTCTCACGTGAGCCCGTCTTGGGCCCGGCCGTGCCGCTCGCCGTGAGCCGCCTTGAGCCGAGCCTTGAGCCCGGTGAGCCGGAGGTCGACGAAATCGAGCAACAGATCACCCAGCTCGCCTCCCGGCTCAGGGTCGGGGAGCAGCTCACCAAGACCACCGCGGCTCAGCTCCTCGGCGTGAGCCCGGCCACCGCAGGACGTCGGCTCAAAGACGCACGCGCCCGCATCGACGAAGGAACGGGGTTCTACCCGTGAGCCAGAAGCCCGGAGCCGATGAGCTCCGTATCCGCGGAATCCTCCGCCAACGCGGCGTAGGCCCCGACGCCCCACCCGCGACCGTCCCGCCTCGGCCGGCCGTACGCCCTCGGGACTGGCTCGACAACATCCTCGACGCCAACGCCACCACCCCGCCGACGCCTGCCGAGGAGCCCCCAGCCGAGCGCCCCGAGTCGCCCTCCGGCCCCACGCCCATCGCCGCGGTCAAGCCGCCGAAGCGCCGCAAGCGGAAGCCCAGCC
>NZ_JAPWHT010000303.1:0-12840 GCF_027270795.1 Streptomyces sp. ActVer | reverse complement strand
CGCGGGGCGTCCCGGCCGCGGCGCGCACGGTGTGCGGCGCGGCGGGCTCCGGCTGCCCGAAGTCACCTTGCGCATGCCGAAGCTGAGCCTCACGTCGGCCTCCTCGGAGGAGTCCGAGGCCGACACCACGACACGTACGCCGGCCCGTACGAACCCGTCCCTGCCCTGGTTCACCCCGGACACCGATCCGGGGGCGGCCGAGGCCGATCAGCTCTCCGCACCGCACGAGAACAGTCCGACGACCCCCACCAGGAAGGGAAACACGTGAGCACGCAACGGAGAGTCCGGCCGGGGCCGACGCGGCCCAGAGGAAGCCGGAGAGCGGGCGCGGCCGGGGTCGCGATGATGCTCGGCGGTGCGGGAGTCCTGCTGGGCGTGGCCGCGGCGCCGGCCCAGGCCGCCGAGGTGTCCTACGCGACCGACTGCGTACCGCCTCCGGCCGCCGGGCTGCCGACGGTCAAGGGCACCACCAAGGTGGAGGTCACCGCGCCGGCCACCGCGAAGGTCGGTGACGAGGTCGAGGTGGTCTGGAAGTTCACGCAGGCCGCGTCGAAGAACCCCGACCTCATCGACCTGCCCGCCAACTCGGTCCAGCCGTCCGGCACCCTCAAGGCGGCCGGGGCGCAGGCCGCGTCCATCGCGATGCAGGGGCCGCGCGAGAACCCGGCGATTCCCAAGGGCGGGGCGATGGTCCTGTCCGACATGAAGGGCAAACTGAAACTGACCACGGCGGGCGAGGTGACGCTGACGCCGGACGCATACGCCATCAACGCCTTCTCGACGGACACGAAGTGCACGCCGACGGAGACGGTGAAGCCCGCGGCGACGATCAAGGTCACGGCGGGGGAGGGGACTCCGCCTCCCGATCCCACGGATCCCCCTGATCCCACCAGCCCGCCGCCGACGAGCGGTGAGCCGGCTCCGACCGAGAGCGAGACCGGGGGCAGCGACACGGGCGGTACCACCGGTGGCGGCGGTGAGACCGACTTCACCGGCAAGGAGGTCAAGATCCCCTACGCGTGCAAGACGCCGATCGGCGACAAGAACGCGACCTCTCCCGTGCAGATCAACGCCAAGAAGGACGGCGGGAGTTACGACCTCACCGTCAAGTTCAAGGGCTCCGTGATGGACAGCCCCGCCGACATCCCGGCGGACTCGGTCAAGCCGTCGATGGAGGTCGCGCTGGGCGGTGCCGACACGGGCACGGTCTATGTCGAGGGGCCGACGAACGCCGAGGCGATCAAGTCCGGTGACCCCATGGTGATCTCCGACATGACGGGTACGTACAAGCCGGGCGCCGACGGGGAGTCGACCCTCTCGCCGGGTGTGCTGACGGTGAAGGCGCTCGGGACGACCACGACGTGTACGCCGGAGAAGTCCGAGGTGTCGTTGACGCTGGACACGTCTGCCCAGCCGGGGGGTGCCGCCGGTGGGAGCGGCTCCGCCGGTGGGGCCGGGACGTCGGGGTCCGGTGACTCCGGTGGAGGGCTGGCGGACACCGGGGCCGATGACAGTGGAGGGTTGCGGGCTCTCGGGTTTGTTGCCGGGACCGCGATTCTGCTCGGCGGGGCCGTGTTCACGTTCATGCCCAAGCGGCAGGCTTCGCGTCGGGCGCCGTAGGGGAGCGTCGCCGTTTGGAGGTGCGGGTCCGTCGTGGCTGGTCGCGCAGTTCCCCGCGCCCCTTATAAGGGGCGCGGGGAACTGCGCAGTCAGCGGCGGAGCGTCTAGCGGACGTCGCCCATCAGGGACTTGACCTTGTTGCGGTACATGTAGATCGCGAAGCCGGCGATGACGGCGAGGGTGGCCTCCAGGGCGACGACGCCCATGCCGTTGAGGTCGACGCCCGCGATGGAGAGCAGGCCCGTCGTGGCGTCGCCGGCGGTGACGGCGAGGAACCAGACGCCCATCATCTGGGAGGCGTACTTCGCGGGAGCCATCTTCGTGGTGACGGAGAGGCCGACCGGGGAGACGGTCAGCTCGCCGACGGTCTGCACGAAGTAGATGGCGACCAGCCACATCGCGGCGGCCTTGTGACCGCCCTCGGCGATCGACAGGGGAGCCAGGAACAGGAAGAACGACGCGCCGACCAGGACCAGACCCGAGGAGAACTTCACGATCGTGCTCGGCTCCCTGCCGGCGCGGTTCAGCGCCAGCCAGGCCCAGGCGAAGACCGGGGCGAGGGCCATGATCAGCACGGGGTTGACCGACTGGTACCAGGAGACCGGGAACTCCCAGCCGAACACGGTGTTCTCGGCCGACGACTCGGCGAAGATCGACAGCGTGGAGCCGCCCTGGTCGTAGATCATCCAGAAGACGGCCGCGGCGATGAAGAACCAGACGTACGCGGACATCTTCGACTGCTCGACACGGTCCAGGGACTTGTCCCGCTTGATACGGGCGATGACCCAGACCGGGATGACCAGGCCGAGGACCGTCAGCGGAACCAGGATCCAGTTCAGCGTGTAGTGGCCGGAGAAGCCGACGACGGAGTAGAAGACCGCGGCGACGGCCAGCCACAGCAGACCCTTGCGCAGCGTCGAGGCCTTCTCGGCGGCGGACAGCGGCGTCGGGACGACGTCGGAGCGCGAGTCGAGGTGGCGGCGGCCGATCAGGAACTGGGCCAGACCCAGCGCCATGCCGAGCGCGGCGAGCGCGAAGCCCAGGTGCCAGTTGACGTTCTCGCCGATGGTGCCGATGACCAGCGGCGCGGCGAAGGCGCCGAGGTTGATGCCGATGTAGAAGACGGTGAAGCCGCCGTCACGGCGCGGGTCGTCCGGGCCGTCGTAGAGGTGGCCGACCATCGTCGAGATGTTGGCCTTCAGCAGACCCGAGCCGATCGCGACGAGGCCGAGACCGGCGTAGAACGTGCCGGACGAGGGCAGCGCCAGCGTCAGGTGGCCGAGCATGATGACCAGGCCGGCGACGGCGACGGTCCTGCGGGGGCCGAGCACGCGGTCCGCGAACCAGCCGCCGGGGAGGGCGAGCAGGTACACGAGCGACAGGTACACCGAGTAGATCGCGGTGGCCGCGGTAGCGCTCAGGTGCAGGCCGCCGGGTGCGACCAGGTACAGCGGGAGGAGAGCCCTCATGCCGTAGTAGGAGAATCGCTCCCACATCTCGGTCATGAAGAGAGTGGCCAGTCCGCGGGGGTGGCCGAAGAAGGTCTTCTCGGAACCGGGGGTGCCCGGAGAGACCGAGTCCTTCGTCAGGCTGGACGCCATGGTCGTTCCTTGCTGGTCGGGACGCGCTGCAGAGCGTCGCGCGCCCGGTGGGGGAGGCGGCCGGCACCGGCGGGGAGGGCCGTCCCGCCCCACGCCCACGGGGAGTCCGCTCCGGGTCTTCGGAGCGGTGGACGACGACCACCGGGATCCACGCCCCGCACGCGTCCTCGCGCTCGGGGCCCGGCCACAGGTCATTCCTTTCAAGGCTGGTAGACACCAGCCCGCACACAAAAGAGACCTTCGGCGTCAAGCTCCCGCCAAAGGTCCCCGCGTGGTGCTACAGGCGTCTGGTCACCATAAGGCCCCACGGCATGGCATTGCCGCATATGGCATGACTTGAGAGATGGATCACAGGTATGGATGGAACTATGCGCCTGAATCGAAGGCCGTTCATAGATTTACATCCCTAACCCACAGGGTTTCATCTCCCCGCGGTGCGGGCGAATCACGGGTGTCGATCACCCTGTCTGCACTGGTCCGCAGCGGACTACCATCAGTTCATGACCCGAGTACTGCTCGCCGAGGACGACGCGTCCATCTCGGAACCCCTGGCCCGCGCCCTGCGCCGGGAGGGGTACGAGGTTGAGGTACGCGAGGACGGCCCCACCGCGCTCGACGCCGGCATCCAGGGCGGCATCGATCTGTGTGTGCTCGACCTCGGGCTGCCCGGCATGGACGGCCTGGAGGTGGCCCGGCGGCTGCGCGCCGAGGGGCACACCGTGCCGATCCTCATCCTGACCGCGCGCGCCGACGAGGTGGACACGGTCGTCGGCCTGGACGCCGGCGCCGACGACTACGTCACCAAGCCGTTCCGCCTCGCCGAGCTGCTGGCCCGCGTCCGGGCCCTTCTGCGGCGCGGCGCGGCCGAGCCGCAGCAGCCGCCCGCCACGCACGGGGTGCGCATCGACGTCGAGTCGCACCGGGCCTGGATGGGCGAGGAGGAGCTCCAGCTCACCGCCAAGGAGTTCGACCTGCTGCGGGTTCTCGTCCGGGACGCCGGGCGGGTCGTCACGCGTGACCAGCTCATGCGTGAGGTGTGGGACACGACGTGGTGGTCTTCCACGAAGACCCTCGACATGCATATCTCGTGGTTGCGGAAGAAGCTCGGCGACGACGCGGCGAATCCGCGGTACATCGCGACGGTACGAGGCGTCGGGTTCCGCTTCGAGAAGAGCTAGCTCGTTGCTGTCGGGCCGCGCTTCATCGCCGTTGTGACGTCGGTGGGTGCGCGGCCGCGGGACGTGTGTGGCTGGTCGCGCAGTTCCCCGCGCCCCTTGGCGGGGCGCGGCCTCAGCCCTGATCGATCAGTTGCCCGGAGGGCCCTGTGCGTCGCCGACTCATCAACTCCACTCTGGCCGTCGTGCTGGTCGTGATCGCCGTGTTCGGGGTCTCGCTCGTCATCGTCGAGACCCGCACGATCAGCAACAGCGCCCAGGAGCGGGTCGACTCCGAGGCGGTGCGGCTGGTGAGCATCGTCGACAGCCGCATCCTCGGCGACGAGCTGATCAGCGCCGGTGTCCTCAAGGACCAGGTCACGGGCGACCGGTACGCACGCATCGAGATCCCGGGCCGCGCCGACATCCACATCGGCGACAAGCCCACCGGTGACGTCATCAAGTCGACCCGCAAGGGCGACCAGCGCGAGACGGTCACGGTCCAGGAGCCCCGTTCGGCGGTCACCCGTGAGGTCGGCCGTACGCTCCTGATCATCGCGGCGGTCGCCCTGCTCGCGGTGATCGCCGCCGTGCTCCTCGCGGTGCGCCAGGCCAACCGGCTCGCCTCCCCGCTGACCGACCTCGCGGAGACCGCCGAGCGGCTCGGCTCCGGGGATCCGCGGCCGCGCCACAAGCGCTACGGCGTCCCGGAGCTGGACCGGGTCGCGGACGTCCTGGACGGCTCGGCCGAGCGCATCGCCCGCATGCTGACCGCCGAGCGCCGCCTCGCGGCCGACGCCTCGCACCAGCTGCGTACGCCGCTGACCGCGCTGTCCATGCGGCTGGAGGAGATCACCCTCACCGACGACCCGGACATCGTGAAGGAGGAGGCGACGATCGCGCTGGGTCAGGTCGAGCGCCTCACGGACGTGGTCGAACGGCTCCTGACGAACTCCCGGGACCCGCGGACCGGCTCCGCCGTCACCTTCGACCTCGACGAGGTCATCAAGCAGCAGCTCGCGGAGTGGCGCCCGGCCTACCGCAACGCGGGCCGCGCGATCGTCAGCTCGGGCAAGCACCAGCTCCAGGCCGTCGGGACGCCCGGAGCCGTGGCCCAGGTCCTCGCGGCGCTGATCGAGAACTCCCTGATGCACGGTGGCGGCACGGTCGCGCTGCGTACGCGCGTCACCGGCAACCAGGCTGTGATCGAAGTCACCGACGAGGGGCCCGGCGTGCCGGCCGATCTGGGCGCCCGGATCTTCGAGCGGGCCATCAGCGGGCGGAACTCCACGGGGATCGGGCTCGCCGTGGCCCGTGACCTCGCGGAGGCCGACGGGGGGCGCCTGGAGATGCTCCAGGCGCAGCCTCCGGTGTTCGGGCTGTTCCTGTCGCGTACGCCGCTCAGGCTGCCGCAGGACGGCGGCGACGAGCAGACGGTTCGCTGAGGCAGAGGCTGAGACTGGGGTTGTCGGGAGGCTGCGGGCCGGGTGCGGCCGGCCGCGCCCACGCGGCGGAGCCGCGAATTGTCAGAGCCCCGCGCCCCTGGAATCTGGAATGGGGTGCGGGGCGCCTCGAAAGGCCCCTAGCGCACGCGCTGGACCTGGCGGAACTGGCGCGTCGGGCGGTCCTCGTCCTCCAGGTAGGCCTGGCGGTCCTGCTGGAGGTAGGGCTCCGGGTTCTCCAGGAACGATTCCGCGCTGGCCACGGCCTCACGGGCCGGGGCCGCACGGAAGACCCAGGTGCGGTAGGACCAGAAGCGGAAGAGCGTCGCGATACCGATGCCGACGAACTTGAAGACGTTGCTGGCGAGGGGGCTGTCCAGCCCGAGCCCGTACGTGGCGGCGTACAGGAAACCGTTCTCGATGACGAGGCCGACCGCGCTGAACAGCACGAACAGCGTCAGCTCCTTGGTGCGGCCGCTCTTGTCGCGATCGCGGTACGTGAAGTACCGGAAACCGATGTAGTTCGAGACGATCGCGACGACCGTGGCGATCACACTGGCCCGTACGACCTGAAGATCAGTGGTACCGCGCACCACGTTGAAGGCGATCAGGTTGACCAGCAGACCGGCCCCGCCGACCGCGCCGAACTTGGCGACTTCCCTGGTCAGCCGGTCGAGCCGCATGCGGACAGCGCTGGGCGGCCTGGCATGTGCCCTGCGTTTACCACCTTTGCCCATGGTGTCGCCCAGCCCCCGTCTCGTCGGATACGTCAATTTCGTCAACCTTCGTCGACTCCGCCATGCTAACCAGCGGTTCCCTTCGGTGCCCGGCTTGGACTCGAATATGTGGCCGGGATGTGATGACCATGCGGAACTTCCGATGATCATGCGGGCGACAGGGGTGCCCCGGTATGGCCGATACCCTGGGGGCGTGACGTTCCCGGTAGTCGGCATGGTCGGCGGGGGCCAGCTCGCTCGTATGACACACGAGGCGGGCATCCCGCTCGGCATCAAATTCAAGCTCCTCAGTGACACCCCCCAGGATTCCGCGGCGCAGGTCGTCGGTGATGTCGTCATCGGCGACTACCGCGACCTCGACACGCTGCGGGCCTTCGCGCGGGGCTGCGACGTGATCACTTTCGATCACGAACACGTACCCACCGAGCATCTGCGTGCCCTGGAGGCGGACGGCATTCCCGTGCGCCCCGGGCCCGACGCGCTCGTGCACGCCCAGGACAAGGGCGTGATGCGCGCGAAGCTCGACGAGATCGGCGTGCCGTGCCCGCGGCACCGGATCGTGAGCGACCCGGCCGACGTGGCCGCGTTCGCGGCGGAAGGGCTTCCCGAGGGGGCCGAGGGCGACGGTTTCCCGGTCGTCCTCAAGACCGTCCGCGGCGGCTACGACGGCAAGGGCGTGTGGGTCGTACGGTCCGCGGCGGACGCCGAGGACCCCTTCCGCGCCGGCGTCCCGGTCCTCGCCGAGGAGAAGGTCGACTTCGCACGGGAGCTGGCCGCCAACGTCGTACGGTCGCCGCACGGCCAGGCCGTCGCCTACCCCGTCGTCGAGTCCCAGCAGGTCGACGGCGTCTGCGACACGGTCATCGCGCCCGCGCCCGGCATCTCCGACGAGCTCGCGCTGCGGGCCGAGGAGCTGGCCCTGCGCATCGCGAAGGAACTCGGCGTCGTCGGCCACCTCGCCGTCGAGCTGTTCGAGACCCGTGACGGCCGCATCCTCGTGAACGAGCTGGCCATGCGCCCGCACAACTCCGGCCACTGGACCCAGGACGGCGCGATCACCTCCCAGTTCGCCAACCACGTCCGCGCGGTCCTGGACCTGCCCCTCGGCGATCCGCGCCCGCGCGCGAAGTGGACGGTCATGGTGAACGTCCTGGGTGGCGACTACCCCGACATGTACTCCGCGTACCTGCACTGCATGGCCCGCGACCCCCAGCTCAAGATCCACATGTACGGCAAGGACGTGAAGCCCGGCCGCAAGGTGGGCCACGTCAACACCTACGGCGCCGACCTGGACGACGTCCTCGACCGCGCCCGTCACGCAGCCGCCTACCTGAGAGGCACGATCACCGAATGAGCACGTCCGCAGATGTGTCCTCCGAATCGCCCGTGGTCGGCATCGTCATGGGCTCGGACTCCGACTGGCCCGTCATGGAAGCGGCCGCGCAGGCCCTCGACGAGTTCGAGATCGCCTACGAGGTCGACGTGGTCTCCGCGCACCGGATGCCGCGCGAGATGATCGCGTACGGCGAGGAGGCGGCCGGGCGCGGCCTCAAGGTGATCATCGCGGGCGCGGGCGGCGCGGCCCATCTGCCGGGCATGCTCGCCTCGGTGAGTCCGCTGCCGGTGATCGGCGTCCCGGTGCCGCTGAAGTACCTCGACGGCATGGACTCGCTGCTCTCGATCGTCCAGATGCCCGCGGGTGTCCCGGTCGCCACGGTCTCGGTCGGCGGCGCGCGCAACGCGGGTCTGCTGGCCGCCCGCATCCTCGCCACCCAGGACGCCGAACTCCTCGGCCGGATGCGCGAGTTCCAGCAGGAGCTCAACGACCAGGCCACGGAGAAGGGCAAGCGCCTGCGCTCCAAGGTCGAGGCCGGCGCCGGCAACGGCTTCGGATTCGGGAAGTGACGCGCATGTCGTCCCTGGACCGCGCCCGCGCCCTGCTCGCCGACTTCCCCGTCGTCGACGGTCACAACGACCTCCCCTGGGCGCTGCGCGAGCAGGTCCGCTACGACATCGACGCCCGCGACATCGCCGTCGACCAGAGTGCCCATCTGCACACGGACCTGGCCCGGCTGCGCGCGGGCGGCGTCGGCGCGCAGTTCTGGTCGGTGTACGTACGCTCCGACCTGCCCGGCGCGGTCACGGCGACGCTGGAACAGATCGACTGCGTACGGCAGTTGATCGCGCGCTACCCCGCCGACCTGCGCGCCGCGCTGACGGCCGCGGACATGGAGACGGCCCGCGGCGAGGGCCGTATCGCCTCGCTGATGGGCGCCGAGGGCGGCCACTCGATCGACAACTCCCTCGCCACCCTGCGCGGGTTGTACGAGCTGGGGGTCCGCTACATGACCCTCACCCACAACGACAACATCGCGTGGGCGGACTCGGCGACGGACAAGCCGTCCGTCGGCGGTCTGTCGCCCTTCGGCCACGAGGTCGTACGGGAGATGAACCGCCTGGGCATGCTCGTGGACCTGTCCCACGTGGCCGCCACGACCATGCGGGACGCGCTGGACACGTCCGTCGCGCCGGTGATCTTCTCCCACTCCTCCTCGCGCGCGATCTGCGACCACCCGCGCAACATCCCGGACGACGTGCTGGAGCGGCTGCCCGCCAACGGCGGTGTGGCGATGGTGACTTTCGTGCCGAAGTTCGTCCTCCAGGCCGCCGTCGACTGGACGGCCGCCGCCGACGAGAACATGCGCGAACAGGGCTTCCACCACCTCGACACGACCGCCGAGGCGATGAAGGTCCACCGCCTCTTCGAGGAGTCCAACCCCCGCCCCGTCGCGACCGTCCCGACGGTCGCCGACCACCTCGACCACATGCGCGAGGTCGCGGGCGTCGACCACATCGGCATCGGCGGCGACTACGACGGCACGGCGTTCACCCCCGACGGCCTCGGTGACGTCTCCGGCTACCCGAACCTCATCGCGGAACTCCTGGACCGCGGCTGGTCGTCCACCGACCTCGCCAAGCTGACCTGGCAGAACGCGGTCCGGGTCCTGGGCGCCGCGGAGGACGTGGCCCGCGACGAGCGCTCCCGCAGGGGCCCGTCGAACGCGACCCTGGAGCAACTGGACGGCTAGGCACGGCCAAGTACGGCCAGGCACAAGGCGGTTACACGGGTGCGGGGTGCCCCAGCAGCATGGTCGGGGCGCCCTTCACCCGCGTCAGGAACACGGTCGCCGAGTTCGGCCCCTGCGGCTTCACCTTGCGCCGCAACTCCTCCGGCTCGACGGCCGATCCGCGCTTCTTGACGGTGAGGACACCGACCCCGCGCTCCCGCAGCAGCGCCTTCAACTTCTTCACGCCGAAGGGGAGTTGATCGGTGATCTCGTAGGCGGTGGCGTACGGAGTGGCTTTCGGCGAGTCCGCGGTGATGTAGGCGATGGTCTCGTCGACCAACCCGCCGCCGTCCAGCGCTTCGGCGACCTCAGCGACCAGATGCGCCCGGATGACGGCCCCGTCGGGCTCGTACAAGTACCGCCCCAGCGGCCGCACTTGGGGGTCGGGCAGCCCCCGGCCGACGAGGGTCCGCGGCCCGGGCAGCAGGGTCGCGCGTACGGACCCGGCCTCTCCCGTGCCGAACCACAGCACGGCCTCCTTCACGTCCCCGGAGTCCGAGATCCACTCGGCCCCGGCCTCGGCGGGGAC
The DNA here is from genome assembly GCF_027270795.1 of Streptomyces sp. ActVer. Classification (NCBI taxonomy): domain Bacteria; kingdom Bacillati; phylum Actinomycetota; class Actinomycetes; order Kitasatosporales; family Streptomycetaceae; genus Streptomyces; species Streptomyces sp. ActVer. The sequence continues at coordinate 2,629 of NZ_JAPWHT010000303.1, read as the reverse complement.
GGTCTCGTGCGGAACCCCGGGTGCGATCTTCAGCGCGGCGAGAGGCGCTTCGAGGGCGGTACGCACGGCCCACGACAGCGGCGGCGAATAGGCCTCGGGATCGAAGACGCGCCCGCGCCCGCTCCGCCGGGCCGGATCCACGAACACGGCGTCGTACGCGGCCGTCGCGACCTCCGTGACATCCGCCTCGCGCACCTCGATCAGCTCGCCGAGCCCCAGCGCGTCGGCGTTCGCCCGCGCGACGGCCGCCGCCAGCGGGTCCCGGTCGACGGCGAGCACCCGGATCCCGGCCCGGGCGAGCGCGATCGCGTCACCACCGATCCCGCAGCACAGGTCCGCCACGGACCGCACCCCGAGCTCCTGGAAACGCCGGGCCCGGTACGCGGCGACACTCGCCCGGGTCGACTGCTCCACCCCGTTCGGCGTGAAGTACATCCGCCCCGCGTCCGCCGCGCCGAACTTCACCACGGCCCGCTGCCGCAACCGCGCCTGCCCGAGCGCCGCCGACACGAGCCCGACGGGATACTCCCGCCGCAGCCGGGTCGCGACGGCCAGCTCCCGAGCGGGTTCGGTGTCCCGCACCTCGTCGAGCAGGGCGCGGCCCTGGTCCGTGAGCAGCGAGGCGAAGGCGGAGAGGGGATCGAGGTCGTTCACCGCCCCATTGTGGGCCAGTCGGTGGACGGGACACGGTCGCCGGATGTGTCGGGGGCCGGTGAGGGGTGTGACCTGTGAGGATCCGGGTTCATGCGACTTGTACGACAAAATGACGGGAATGATGTCAATAGCGGCTCGGGGGGCGCCCCCTCAGGTGCGCGGGGAACTGCGCGGCAAGTCCCCACCGTCCCGCAGGTCGCAATCCGGCCGTCCCACGCAGCACGCACCGCTCTCGTCCTGCTGACCGTCACCGCCCTCGCAGCCGGCTGCGCGGAAGCAACATCCACCACCGTCAAGCCGGCCGCGGGCCAACAACTCCTCAAGGCCCCACCGGCCCGGGCCATGGACGCCTACGCCACCAAACTCCGCCAGGAGAGCAGCGCACGCGCCACCGCGGCAAAGCGGTGGGGGCTGGCCGAGCCCCCTCTCCCCGCACCCCCCGCCCCCGAGAAGAAGCCCGGCATCAGCACCCGTAAAGGCTTCGAGGTGGACGACCACGAAGGCCTGCCGCCCGTTTTCACCACGATCCCCACCAAGGACAAGGTCGTCTTCCTCACCATCGACGACGGCGCCGAGAAGGACCCGGCGTTCCTGCGGATGATGAGCGAACTGAAGATCCCTTACACGGCCTTCCTGAGCGACTACCTGGTCAAAGAGGACTACGGCTACTTCAAGAAGATGCAGGACAAGGGCGTGGTCCTGAACAACCACACGCTCAACCACCGCTATATGCCGAACCTCTCCTACGAACGGCAGAAGCAGGAGATCTGCGGCATGCAGGACGTGATCGAGAAGCGGTACGGCAAGCGACCGGCCCTCTTCCGCCCGCCCTTCGGCAGCTACAACGAGGACACCCTGCGCGCGGCCAGGGCCTGCGGCATCAAGGCGGCCCCGCTGTGGAACGAGGAGGTCTTCGTCGACCGCTGGGACTACCGGGAGCTGGACCGGGACCTCCGTCCCGGAGACATCGTTCTCAGCCATTTCCGCGGCAAGGAGCACTGGAGGGGCACGATGCCCGACATGGTCCGCCGCTTCCTGAAGCTGGTCACGGACAAGGGGTACGCGGTGGCTCGTATCGAGGACTACCTGTGAGGAAACGGCCGGCCGCCGCCGCGGCACTGCTCGCGGGGCTGGTCTGCCTGGCCGGCTGCGCCCAGTCCGTGGACCCCATCGAGCGGCTGGGCAAGAAGGCCGCGCAGAAGGTACGCACGTACGGGCCCACCGAAGACCCGTACCGCCGCTGGGGCCTGACCGCCCCGCTCGCCCCGGCGCCGAAGCCGCCCGACCGGCGGCCCTCCGCCCGCACCGCGGGGCCGGGCCTGCCGCCCGTCGTCGACCGCGTCCCCACCCGGGACCGGGTCGTCTTCCTGACCTTCGACGACGGCGCCGAGAAGGACCCGGGGTTCGTCGACATGGTCCGCGAACTGCGGTTGCCGGTCACGATGTTCCTCACGGACAGTGTGGTCGGGCCGGGGTACGCCCACTTCGGCCGGCTCCGCGCGGTCGGCGCGAGCGTGCAGAACCACACGCTCGACCACCCGTACCTGCCGGGCCTCCCGTACGCCGGCCAGCGCGCCGAGATCTGCGGCCAGCAGGAGAAGCTCAAGCAGCGGTTCGGTATCCGCCCGCGCCTCTTCCGCCCGCCCTACGGTGACTACAACTCCGACACCGTGCGCGCCGCCGCCGACTGCGGGCTGGCCGCCGTCGTCCTCTGGCGCGACGCGGAGCGGCTCCGCCCGGGCGACATCCTCCACTGTCCGGAGGGCCGGAACGGTACGAGTCTCACTCGGACAACAACCAAGATTCTGAACCGAGTCCAAGACCAGGGTTTCACGGTCGCCCGCCTGGAGGACTACCTCTAGAGATTTCCCGCCCCCGCCGCCCCTACCCATTCCCGCCACTACTCGGGGGCCAGCCCCCGAACCCCCGCTCCTCAAACGCCGGAGGGGCTGAAGATTTCGCAGCCGGGGCCGAC
>NZ_JAPWHT010000302.1:0-12874 GCF_027270795.1 Streptomyces sp. ActVer | reverse complement strand
CCGGCGCCCCGCCGGCCGGAGCCGTGCCCACCGCTGCCCCGTCGGCGTCCGCGGATCCCGCCTCCGTCTCCGCTCCGTCCGCGTCCGCCTCGGCGGCCGCGGGCGCCAACTGACCGGAACGCACTCACACTCATGGCTACTACGACGCCCTCGCGCGGCCGCAGGCGCGCCCCGTCCCGGATGACACGGGCCGCGGGCAAGGCCGCGGCGCTGCAGAAACCGCGTGTCATCCTCGCCCTGCTGCTCCTTCTCGCACTCACCAGCGTGATGCTGCTCCACGGCTATCTGCGCGCCGAGGTCGGCGGCGACGAGCGCGTACGCAGCAACGCCAGTTCGAGCAAGGTCCCCGACAAGGTCCTCGACGGCGGGCCGATCCTCTCCTTCCGGGGCGGAGAGGCCCAGAGCCAGTCCGTCCCCGAGAAGACCATCGCGCTGACCTTCGACGACGGTCCCAACCCCACCTGGACTCCGCAGATCCTGAAGATCCTGGAGGCGAACGACGTCCCGGGCACGTTCTTCGTGGTCGGGTCGATGGTGTCGCGCTATCCGAGCATCGTGAAGGACCTGGTGAACCAGGGCAACGAGATCGGCATCCACACCTTCACGCACGTCGACCTCTCGTACCAGAGCGACGACCGGATCGCCCGAGAGACGGACCAGACGCAGCTCGCGCTCGCGGGCGCCGCGGGCATCACGACCACGCTGTTCCGTGCCCCGTACTCCTCAGAGGCGGACGCCATCGACAACTACAGCTGGCCCGTCTACAAGAAGCTCGGCGAGGAGGGCTACACCGGCGTCTTCGTCGACACCGACAGCGACGACTGGAAGCGCCCGGGCGTCTCGAACATCATCAAGTGGGCCACGCCGTCGAAGAACAAGGGCGCCTCGGTCCTCTTCCACGACGCGGGCGGCGAGCGTTCGCAGACGGTCGAGGCGCTCGGGACGTACATCAAGAAGATGAAGGCGAAGGGCTACACCTTCACCACCATCAGCGGCGCGATCCGGCAGGGGAACGGCCAGGACGCCCAGAGCGGCCAGAACGCCCAGGACGGACAGAGCGGTCAGCAGCCCGGCACCGAGCAGGGCGAGCAGAGTGAGCAGGCGGGCGGTCAGGCCCCCAGCGCCCAACAGGGCCAACAGCCGGGACAGAACGGTCAGTTGGGGCAGTCGGGTGAAGCCGGGGGAGTCAACAGCCTCCAGGCCGCCCACCGCACCGCCACCGGCACCACCCTCTACGAAGGCAAGGCCCTCGTCGCGGCCGTCACCGTCGCCGAGTGGACCGTACCGGGGCTCGCGACCGGGCTCGCCGTCGTCGGCGTCGCCGTCATGGGCCGCTTCGGGATGATGCTGATCCTCGCCCGCAGGCACTACCGGCAGCGCAACAAACGCCGGTTCAGCTGGGGGCCGACCGTCACACAGCCCGTCAGCGTGATCGTGCCCGCGTACAACGAGAAGGAGTGCATCGCCAACACCCTGGAGTCGCTGGCGAAGAGCACCCATCCGATCGAGATCATCGTGGTGGACGACGGCTCGACGGACGACACGTCCCAGATCGCGCGCGATGCGGCACGGTCCTTCGGCATGACGAACGTGCGGGTCATCCGCCAGGAGAACGCGGGCAAGCCGGCCGCCCTCAACAACGGTGTCCGCAGCGCCAGTTACGACATCGTCGTGATGATGGACGGCGACACCGTCTTCGAGCCGGACGCCGTGCACCAGCTCGTCCAGCCCTTCGCGGACCCTGAGGTCGGCGCGGTCGCGGGCAACGCCAAGGTCGGCAACCGCAACACGGTCATCGGCGCCTGGCAGCACATCGAGTACGTGATGGGCTTCAACCTCGACCGCCGCATGTACGACCTGCTGCGCTGCATGCCCACCATCCCGGGCGCGATCGGTGCGTTCCGCCGGGACGCCGTCCTGGAGGTCGGCGGCATGAGCGAGGACACGCTCGCCGAGGACACCGACATCACCATCGCGATGCACCGCGGGGGCTGGCGGGTCGTCTACCAGGAGCACGCCAGGGCCTGGACGGAGGCGCCCGCCTCGCTCAAGCAGCTCTGGTCACAGCGCTACCGCTGGTCGTACGGCACGATGCAGGCGCTCTGGAAGCACCGCAAGTCCCTTACGGACAAGGGTCCTTCGGGCCGCTTCGGCCGGGTCGGCATGCCGCTGGTGGTGATCTTCCAGATCGTCACGCCGGTCTTCGCCCCGCTGATCGACGTGTTCACCGCCTACTCGATGATCTTCATCGACTTCCAGGCGGCCCTGCTGGCCTGGCTCGCGGTGCTCGGCATCCAACTCGTCTGCGCGGCCTACGCGTTCCGGCTGGACCGGGAGAAGTACCGCTACCTGCTGATGATGCCGCTGCAGCAGCTCGCGTACCGGCAGATGATGTACCTCGTCCTCATCCACTCCTGCATCACCGCCCTCACCGGCGGCCGCCTGCGCTGGCAGAAGCTGAAGCGCACGGGCGAGGTCGGCACGCCGGCGGGGGTCAGCTGATGAGCTGGGGGACGGATCAGCCGGGCCACCCGCAGGAGCAACCAGAGGGCTACGGCTACGGCCATGGCTACGGGTCCGGCCAGCAGCAACAGCCGTACGGGCAGCCGCAGTACGGTGGCCGGCCGTACCCCCAGCAGTACGCCGGCCACGACCAGCAGGGGTACGCGCCGGAGTACGCCCAGGGGTACGCCCCGGCGGACTACACGGCGTACCCCGTGCCGGAGCAGGTGTCGGGCGACACGGCACAGCTGCCGACGGTGGAACCGCCGGTGCCGGAAGGGGAGTTCGCGGTCGCCAGCGAGGCCGAGGCCGGGCTCCATGAACGCGAGTCGGGGGCCGAACCGGCCCCGGACGCGCCGCCGAATCCCGCAGGCCGCGACCGCTACTTCGACACCCTGCGCGCGGTCGCCCTGGTCCGCGTCGTCACGTACCACACCTTCGGCTGGGCCTGGGCGGGCATGGTCTTCCCCTCCATGGGGATCATGTTCGCGCTGGCCGGCACGCTGATGGCGAAGTCGCTGGAGCGGACCGCGCTCAAGGTGATCAGGAGCCGGATCCGCCGGCTCCTGCCGCCGTTCTGGTTCTGGGGTTTCTTCGTCGTGGTCGCGATGCTGATCCACGACTGGATGCCCGGCTGGCAGATCGTCTACTGGATCGTGCCGCTCGGCGACCCGCCCGGCAACGCGTGGGGCCAGCAGGCCTGGGAGATTCTCTGGTACCTGCGGACGTACCTGTGGTTCGTGCTGCTGTCGCCCCTGCTGCTGAGGGTGTTCCGGCCGGCCCCGGTCGCGGTGCTCGTCCTCTCCCTCGCCCCGATCCTGGTCGTCCACTTCCTGTGGGAGCCGCCGGACAACCGCTTCGGCAGCGCCCTCACCGACCTGGCCACCTTCCTCTTCTGCTGGATCCTCGGCTTCGCGCACCGCGACGGCGTCCTGCAGCGGCTGAAGCCGTTCGCCGTCGTCGTCCTCTCGCTCGCAGCGATCGGCTACGCCGGCTGGTACGCCTTCACGCACCAGGCCGAGACGGGCTCGTACGACCTCGACGACATCCCGCTCGCGCAGGCCTTCTGGTCGGCGGGGTTCGTGACGCTCCTGATGTACGCGAAGGCGCACTTCCGGATCGACTTCGCCGGGCTGGCCCGCTTCAAGCGCCTCGACCGGATCGTGACGATCTTCAACGCCCGTGCCGTGACCCTCTACCTCTGGCACCAGATCGCACTGATCCTGGCCGTCCCGCTGATCGACCAGTTCTGGAACGTGCCGGCCTTCGAGACGTATCTGCCGCTGGAGAGCCAGTGGTTCATGTTCGGGATCAGCTGGATCCTCATCGCCGTGTTCATCCTGCTCTGCGGGTGGGTGGAGGACGTGGCGGCGAAGAAGAAGCCGAGGCTCCTGCCCTGAGGACCTTCCTCACGGGTCTCAGGGCGGGATTCGGACCGGCGTACGGGCCGGGTGCTGGAGAGTCACCCGGTCCGTACTGCCACAATGGGGGTGTGACCCGCGCATCCCTGAACAAGCAGCCGCACGAAGTCGCCTCGATGTTCGACGACGTGGCGGAACGCTACGACCTGACGAACGACGTGCTGTCGCTCGGGCAGGACCGGGTGTGGCGCAAGGAGGTCGCGAAGGCGGTCGACGCGCGGCCCGCGCAGAAGATCCTGGACCTCGCGGCGGGCACGGCCACCTCCTCGCTGCCCTTCGCGCGCACGGGTGCGTACGTCGTCCCCTGCGACTTCTCCCTCGGGATGCTCAGGGTCGGCAAGAAGAACCACCCCTGGCTGCCGCTCACCGCGGGCGACGCCACGAAGCTGCCGTTCAAGGACGACACCTTCGACGCGGTGACGATCTCCTTCGGCCTGCGGAACGTGCAGTCCACCAGCATGGACACCGCGCTGCGCGAGCTGTACCGGGTGACCAAGCCCGGCGGACGCGTCGTCATCTGCGAGTTCTCGCACCCGACCTGGGCGCCGTTCCGCACGGTCTACACCGAGTACCTGATGCGCGCCCTCCCGCCGGTGGCCCGCGCGGTCTCCTCCAACCCCGACGCGTACGTCTACCTCGCCGAGTCCATCCGCGACTGGCCCAACCAGCCGGCCCTCGCGGAACGCCTCACCAAGGCAGGTTGGTCGAGGGTCGCCTGGCGCAACCTGACGGGCGGGGTAGTGGCCCTGCACAGGGGTTACAAGCAGACCCCGTAAGCCGCTTCTTCCAGGGGCACGGGGAGCTTTCAGGGGCGCGGGGAACTGCGCGACCAGCCACAGACGGCCCGCAGCGTGCCCACAACCTGAAGTCCCCCACCCGCCCGCGGAGCCGAACCGCTACCGCAGCACGGGAAACGGATCCCCCGGCTCATCAAGCTCCCGATACAACCCCCCGGCCGGCGGCCCGCCCCGCCGAGGCTCCCGCACACCCGCCCCGCCCCCACCCTCACCCTCGCCGAAGTCGAACCACACAGTGACGACCGCACCCCGAGCCACCTCGGACCCCGGCAACGGATACTGGCGTACGACGTAGTCGACGACGGTCAGATGGAAGTCGGGCCGGTCGGGCGCGGCGAGCAGCACCCCACGCGCCTCGGCCGTCTCGCGCGCGTCCACGGCCATCAGACCGACGAGTCGCGGTACGCGCACTTCGGGTGTCTTGGGTGTTATGCGCACAGACGTCACCCCCAGCGGTACCGGCAGGGTAAGCCCTGCCGAGCCGTGCCGGAAGGTGTCGGAAAGCCCGGCCGAACGCTCCCTGCAGCCCCCGAAAACCGGACGAGAACCGGACGAGAACCGGACGGGAACCAGGCGGGAGCCCGGCCGGAAACCGTCAGAGAGCCAGCCGGTAGCAGTGCCCCAGCTGGTCCGACGTCTCCGTCGTGAACGTCTCGGCGAGTTCCATGCCGAGACGTCTGGTCACCGCGATCGAGCGCTGGTTGCGGGAGTTCACCATGGCCACCACGCTGGGCACGCCCGTCGCGCGCACCCGTTCCAGTGTGATCCGCGCGGCCGTGGTGACGTACCCCTTGCCCCAGTGCCTGCGCCCGAGCCGCCAGCCGATCTCGATCTCGCCCTTCGGCCCCCACTCGCGCGGCCACGGCTGGGCGCCGGTGAAGCCGATGACCTCGCCCTCCTCGTCGAGCATGGTCCAGAAGCAGAAGCCGTACTCCGCGTCGTGCCGGCGTTGCCTGGCGGTCAGTTCCTCGTAGAAGGACAGCTCGGCCGGCTTTCCGCCGTGGAACTCCATCACGTCCGGGTCGTCGAAGACCCGGTGCCAGGCGAACGCGTCCTCGTCGGTCGGGACGCGCAGGTGTACCACGGGGAGAGCTCGGTTCACGGGGCAGCCCTTCAGCCAGGTGATCAGTACCGCTGCATAGACTGCCCATGTCCCGTGCCCCTCAGCACGCGGATTTCGAGACTTCGCACTTCGAGACCTAGCGCCTTCGAGACTTGGGGAGAACCCGTCGTGACCGAGTCCCAGCCCCTCTCCGAACACACCGCCGATGTGATCGTCGTCGGGGCCGGGCCAGCCGGTTCCACCACCGCCTACTACCTGGCCAAGGCCGGACTGGACGTCCTGCTCCTCGAAAAGACCGCGTTCCCGCGGGAGAAGGTGTGCGGTGACGGGCTGACACCGCGCGCCACCAAACAGCTCGTCTCCATGGGCATCGACATCTCGGAGGAGGCGGGCTGGCTCCGGAACAAGGGGCTCCGCATCATCGGCGGCGGCGTCCGCCTCCAGCTGGACTGGCCGGATCTCGCCGCCTACCCCGACTACGGACTCGTACGGAAGCGGGACGACTTCGACGAGCAGCTGGCCCGGCAGGCGCAGAAGGCGGGCGCGCGGCTGCACGAGCGCTGCAACGTCGGCGCCCCGATCATCGACGACCGTACGGGCCGGATCACCGGTGTGCACGCGAAGCTCGGCGACGCCGACTCCAAGGAGAAGCGCGAGGTCACCTTCCACGCGCCCCTCGTGGTCGCCGCCGACGGCAACTCGACCCGGCTGTCGCTGGCGATGGGCCTGCACCGCCGCGAGGACCGTCCGATGGGCGTCGCGGTCCGTACGTACTTCACGTCCCCGCGCCACGACGACGACTACCTGGAGTCGTGGCTGGAACTGTGGGACCGCCGCGGCCCGGGCGAGGACCGGCTGCTGCCCGGCTACGGCTGGATCTTCGGCATGGGCGACGGTACGTCGAACGTCGGCCTGGGCGTCCTCAACACCACGTCCTCCTTCAAGGAGCTGGACTGGCGCGAGGTCCTGAAGGCCTGGTGCGCCTCGATGCCCGAGGACTGGGGCTACACCCCGGAGAACATGACGATCCCGATCCGGGGCGCCGCTCTCCCGATGGCCTTCAACCGCCAGCCCCACTACACGAAGGGCCTGTTGCTCGTCGGCGACGCGGGCGGCATGGTGAACCCCTTCAACGGCGAGGGCATCGCGTACGCCATGGAGTCCGGCCAGATCGCCGCCGACGTCATCGTCCAGGCGCACGCCCGCGCGACCCCCGCCCAGCGCGAACTCGCCCTCCAGCGCTACCCGAAGGTCCTCAAGGACACCTACGGCGGCTACTACACGCTGGGCCGCGCCTTCGTGAAGCTCATCGGCAACCCGAAGGTCATGAAGATCGCCACGCAGCGGGGTCTCACGCACCCCATTCTGATGAAGTTCACGCTGAAGATGCTGGCCAACCTGACCGACCCGACGGGCGGCGACGCGATGGACCGCATCATCAACGGCCTCTCCAAGGTGGCCCCGAGGGCCTAGCTGTATCGACCCGCACGGACACCGGCCCGGCCTGCCGAACCCGCCCGAACCGGGACGAGGCACGCCGGCCGGTGAGGCGTGGCTACTGACGTGGCTACCGCTGGGGCCGCTGAGGCACGGCTGAGGGCCGCTCCCCGTGTTGGGGGAGCGGCCCTTCAATGTGCGTGGCCGGGGCCCGGAGAAGCCCGGTCAGGGGCCGGGAAGGCGTGACCGAGGTCAGAGGACGCGTACCGCGCCGCTCGCCGGGTAGCCCGACAGCTCCTGGATGACGACACCCTTCGAGGGGTTCGCGGCGTCCAGGTACTGACCGCCACCGATGTAGACACCGGTGTGATACGCCGAGCCGGCGGCGCCCCAGTACAGGATGTCGCCGACCTGGATGTTGGACAGTGAGACCGGGGTGCCGGCCACGGACTGGTCCTGGGAGACGCGCGGCAGGTCCACGCCGACCTGCTTGAACGCGGCCTGCACCAGGCTGGAGCAGTCCCACGCGTCCGGGCCGCTGGCGCCCAGGACGTAGGCGTCGCCGAGCTGCGCCTTGAGGAAGTTGACGACCGTGCCGACGCTGCCGCTCGCGGGGGCGGGGACGTCACTGTCGGCCGACGTCGACGTGAGCGTGGTCCGCTCGGAGGACCGGGTGGCGCGCTCGGCGGCGGCCTTGCGGGCGTCCTCGGCCTTCTGCTTGGCCTCCGCCTTCTTCTTGGCGTCGGCGAGGTCCGCCTTGGCCTGCTTGGCGGCCTTGGCGGCGGCAGCGTCGCGCTCGGCGCGCAGCTGGTAGTCGGCCGCGGCCTGCTGGGTGACCTCTGCGGACTCGGCGACCTGGGCGGTCATTTCGGCCGTGAGGGTGGGCAGCTCGATGGTCTGGGTCACCGGCTCGGCAGCGTTCGCCGATCCGGCCGCACCGGCCACTGCCAGGGTGCTGAGGACGCCACCGGCAACTCCGGCGCGCATCGCGAGCGCCGAGCTGCTGCGAGGCCGGGGTTTCCGGTGGCTGCGTATGTGAGCGGTGTGGGACATAGGGACAACCGGTATCAGGGGCTCCTCCATACCTTCAAGAAACGTGTGGTGCGCCACAATTGTTCAATGGGCCCTCCGAACCCCGGGCGTGGCGTTCCTTATTGACGCCGTAACGGGCATTGCGGACACTGCCTGCGAAGCCTGTGATCACGGTCTTTCCGTGTTACGTCCGAATTGCCCGCGACCTACCACTCGTTGGAGCGGTTGGCCAAGCCCGGTTGTTTCCCGGCCGTTACCAATGTGACGCAGGTCACGGAACGGCTGCCTCTGCGGCGGTGTCGCGCGCGTGAGGCGGGGGAGCCGTGAAGGTCGGGCCGACGGACGCGTTCCGCTCGTGAACGGATGCACACGCCCGGGTCGTCCACACCGGGCACTCCAACTCCCCCCGAAGTGTGAACGAGTTCCTCTATCAAGCACCGAAGTCCAACACCAATTTGCCTTGGATCTCGCCGCCTTGATAGTGCGCCGAGGCCTGGACCAGCGATGACGGGCGAAAATGTCACTTCTGGTGATCACTCGGACGCTTCTCGTACGAGGATCGGCACTCATCCGACTTCATGATCCTTCGCCGGGTGGTGGAGATCACAAAGACGTTGTCGCACCCCGTGTCGCAGATCACAGACCCGCAGGCATAAGATGCGGGGCAGTTGGGCTTGTGACCTGCTTCACATGTACGCGATCTTCGTGGAGCCGCACGGAGCTCGTGGGCCTCATGAGGTTCATGGGGTATGCGGGGCAGGGAGCGACGCCTGATGCAACCGCCAGCAGTCAATGCCGACTGAGAGGAGCGAGGAGCGGTGAACGCGTATGCGCCCATCCTCGTACTGGGAGCCCTCGGAGCAGGCTTTGCGATCTTCTCCGTGGTCATGGCCACGCTTATCGGTCCAAAGCGATACAACCGGGCCAAGCTCGAAGCCTACGAGTGCGGTATCGAGCCGACCCCCACGCCGGCCGGCGGCGGGCGGTTCCCCATCAAGTACTACCTGACGGCGATGCTCTTCATCATTTTCGATATCGAGATCGTCTTCCTCTATCCCTGGGCCGTCACGTTCGACGCACTCGGGGTTTTCGGGCTCGTGGAGATGTTGCTCTTCGTGCTCACCGTCTTCGTCGCGTACGCGTACGTGTGGCGGCGAGGCGGCCTGGAATGGGACTGAAACCCGCATGGGACTGAACCCCGCAAGGGACTGAGCCCCGTATAGGGGACAGAGGAGCCACTGAGCATGGGACTCGAAGAAAAGCTGCCGAGCGGCTTCCTGCTGACCACCGTCGAGCAGGCCGCGGGATGGGTGCGCAAGTCGTCCGTCTTTCCCGCCACCTTCGGCCTCGCCTGCTGCGCCATCGAGATGATGACGACGGGCGCGGGCCGCTACGACCTGGCGCGCTTCGGTATGGAGGTCTTCCGCGGCTCGCCGCGCCAGGCCGACCTGATGATCGTCGCCGGACGCGTCAGCCAGAAGATGGCGCCGGTCCTGAGGCAGGTCTACGACCAGATGCCGAACCCCAAGTGGGTGATCTCCATGGGGGTTTGCGCCTCGTCGGGCGGCATGTTCAACAACTACGCGATCGTGCAGGGCGTCGACCACATCGTCCCTGTCGACATCTATCTGCCCGGCTGTCCGCCACGGCCCGAGATGCTGATGGACGCGATTCTCAAGCTCCACCAGAAGATCCAGTCCTCGAAGCTCGGCGTGAACGCCGAGGAGGCGGCCCGCGAGGCGGAGGAAGCGGCGCTCAAGGCGCTCCCCACCATCGAGATGAAGGGCCTGCTGCGGTGAGCGACGCGAACGGCAACGGGGTGAACCCCGAGAAGGACCTCGGCGCCTCCAACCTCCCGGGCCAGCGAGGCGACGGCGGCGAGGAGATCCGCGTCCAGCGCGGCATGTTCGGCGCCAACAACGGCGGGGACACCTCCGGCTACGGCGGCCTGGTCCGCTCGATCCGGCTGCCGGGACCGGCCACCCGCCCGTACGGCGGCTGGTTCGACGAGGTCGCCGACGAGCTCGAAGGTGCCCTGGAGGAACAGGGTCTCGTCCCCGAGAACGCGATCGAGAAGACGATCGTCGACCGCGACGAGATGACCTTCCACATCGACCGCGAGCACCTGCTCCAGGTCGCCCAGACCCTGCGCGACGACCCGGCCCTGCGCTTCGAGCTCTGCACCGGAGTGAGCGGAGTCCACTACCCGCAGGACAAGGGCCGCGAGCTGCACGCCGTCTACCACCTGCGCTCGATCACCCACAACCGGCTGATCCGCCTGGAGGTCAGCGCCCCGGACAGCGAGCCGCGCATCCCGTCCCTGGTCACGGTCTATCCGACGAACGACTGGCACGAGCGCGAGACGTACGACTTCTTCGGCATCGTCTTCGAGGGCCACCCGGCACTCACACGGATCATGATGCCGGACGACTGGCAGGGCTTTCCGCAGCGCAAGGACTATCCCCTCGGCGGTATCCCCGTCGAGTACAAGGGCGCCCAGATCCCGGCTCCGGACCAGCGGAGGTCGTACTCATGAGCGCCCGCCCGTCGCCCGACCACCGCCCCTCAACGACTCCCTCCGGGAGGCTCCAATGACTTCCGCATCTGCCGCTTCGGCGCGCGAGACCACCGAGGGCACCGTTTACACGGTCACCGGCGGCGACTGGGACGAGGTCGTCCAGACCGCGGCCAAGGCCGACGACGAGCGCATCGTCGTCAACATGGGCCCCCAGCACCCGTCCACGCACGGCGTGCTCCGGCTCATCCTGGAGATCGACGGCGAGACGGTCACCGAGGCCCGCTGCGGCATCGGCTATCTGCACACCGGCATCGAGAAGAACCTCGAGTTCCGTACGTGGACACAGGGCACGACCTTCGTGACGCGCATGGACTACCTGACATCGTTCTTCAACGAGACCGCGTACTGCCTGGCCGTCGAGAAGCTCCTCGGCATCGAGGACCAGATCCCGGACCGCGCCACGATCATCCGGGTGCTCCTGATGGAGCTGAACCGGCTCTCCTCGCACCTGGTGTGCATCGCCACCGGCGGCATGGAGCTCGGCGCCACCACGATCATGATCTACGGCTTCCGTGACCGTGAGCTCATCCTCGACATCTACGAGCTGATCACCGGTCTGCGCATGAACCACGCGTACATCCGGCCCGGCGGCCTCGCCCAGGACCTGCCCCCGGGTGCGGTGGACCAGATCCGCGAGTTCGTGAAGAAGATGCAGAAGAACCTTCCCGAGTACGACAAGCTCGCCACCGGGAACCCCATCTTCAAGGCCCGTATGCAGGGCATCGGCCATCTCGACCTGGCCGGCTGCATGGCTCTCGGCGCCACGGGCCCGATCCTCCGCTCGGCCGGCCTGCCGCACGACCTGCGCAAGGCGCAGCCGTACTGCGGCTACGAGACGTACGACTTCGACGTGCCGACCACCGACACGTGCGACGCGTACGGGCGCTTCCTGATCCGTCTCGAGGAGATGCGTCAGTCGCTGCGGATCGTCGAGCAGTGCCTGGACCGGCTGCAGCCCGGCCCGGTCATGGTCACCGACAAGAAGATCGCCTGGCCCGCCCAGCTCGCGCTCGGCCCCGACGGACTCGGCAACTCGCTCGACCACATCAAGAAGATCATGGGCACCTCCATGGAGGCCCTGATCCACCACTTCAAGCTGGTGACCGAGGGGTTCCGCGTGCCGCCGGGACAGGCGTACGCGGCCGTCGAGTCGCCCAAGGGCGAACTCGGGGTGCACGCCGTGTCCGACGGAGGCACCCGCCCCTACCGGGTCCACTACCGGGACCCGTCCTTCACCAATCTGCAGGCCATGGCGGCGATGTGCGAGGGCGGCCAGATCGCCGACGTCATCGTCGCCGTCGCGTCCATCGACCCCGTGATGGGAGGCGTCGACCGGTGACCACGACCCCCGAGGGCGTCAGCCTGGGCATGCCCCAACTGCCCGCGCCCGACTACCCGGACGACGTTCGAGCCAGGCTGGAGGCGGACGCGCGCGAGATCATCGCCCGCTACCCGGACTCCCGGTCCGCCCTCCTGCCGTTGCTGCATCTCGTGCAGTCGGAGGAGGGCCATGTCACGCGCACCGGGCAGCGGTTCTGCGCGGAGATGCTGGACCTGACCACGGCCGAGGTCACCGCGGTCGCGACCTTCTACTCGATGTACCGGCGCAAGCCGAGCGGTGACTACCAGGTGGGCGTCTGCACCAACACCCTGTGCGCGGTCATGGGCGGCGACGCGATCTTCGAGTCCCTCCAGGACCACCTCGGTGTCGGCAACGGCGAGACCACCGACGACGGCTTGGTCACCCTGGAGCACATCGAGTGCAACGCGGCCTGCGACTTCGCGCCGGTCGTGATGGTCAACTGGGAGTTCTTCGACAACCAGACCGTGGCGAGCGCGAAGCGCCTCGTCGACGACCTGCGCGCGGGAACACAGGTCGAGCCGACGCGCGGTGCCCCCTTGTGCACGTTCAAGGACACGGCCCGCATCCTGGCGGGCTTCCCCGACGAGCGCGAGGGCGCGGTCGAGGCGAGCGGCGGCGCGGGCCCCGCCTCGCTGATCGGCCTCCGGCTGGCCAAGGGGGAGACGGGCCCCGCGCGCGTGG
>NZ_JAPWHT010000301.1:0-12919 GCF_027270795.1 Streptomyces sp. ActVer | reverse complement strand
GCCTGCGCCTGGGCCCGCCGGCCGGCGCCGGGCCCCCAACCGCCCTGCGCCTGGTACTGATTCGGATCAGGCATCGGCCGCGGATACGCCAGCGGCCCGGGCGCGAAGGGCTCCACCTGCTCGGCGCGGGCGAGTTGCGCGGTCCCGAAGGCCGGAGCCCGGCACCCCGCGGCCAGCAACCCCCGCAAGGACTCGACGCGCGCGTCCAACTCCTCGGTACGCCGCCTCGCGTCGGCCTCCCGCTGCTGCCGGTACGCGGCCTGATGCTCACGCCGGCTGCGCGCCAACTCCCGCTGCTGGAACCGCTGCTGCCGCTCGAACTCCCTCTCCTGCCGCGCCCGCTCCTCCACTTGACGCTGCTGCTGCCGCTGCACCTCGGCCCAGATCCCGACCAACCCATTGGAGCGACGACTCATGCTCTACAGGCCCTCCCCCACAACTCCGAGGCCCTGCCCCCGAACCCCGACCCCACAACTGACCGTAACCAGACGACTCTAGTCCGCAATCACCCACACGCCCATCCACCTGGCAGAGTGACCCGCACCCGGTGAACGCCCTCCAGCACGACCGCAGTGGACGACTCAGCCCGCGATCCGGTTCACCTTCGTCACCTTGCACGTCACTTTCTGCGCGACCTGGTCCTTACCGGCAGCCGTGGTCGTCACCTTCTGACCGGGCGCGACGGTCAGGGACAGGGCCGCTCCCTCGGACAGACGTGTTCCGTTCGGGGCCCTGAACTCGACCGTGACGCCGTACGTCGAGGTCTTCGAGCTGTGGTTGTGGATCTCAAGTCCGGCCGAAGGCAGCCGTGTTGCCGCATCGACGGTGCAGGACGTGACCCTCACGTCGGCCGACGGCGGATTCTTGGGGCTCTCGTCCGTCCCTGCCAGTGCGATCACCAGCACGACCACGACAACGATGATGACGACCACCGCGGCCAGAGCCCCGACGCAACCCCACAGGCACGCACGGCTCCGCCGCGGCTTCTGCGGAAGCCCGGCCATGGCTGCCCCCTCCGTAGCGGATAACGCCACGCTAGGAAGCCAGAAGGCATCGCGCGATCCAAGAGCGGCCGGCCAGGGGACGGCAGCCGCGCTCCGTGGGCGGCAGCAGCCCCCACCCCTCGCTACCGTCCCCGCCCCAGGGCGTCCACAACGCGCCCCAACGCCCCACCCACCTCAGCGAACGTGCCCGCTCGTCGCAGGGTCCTTCTTGACCGTCAGCGGGAGCAGCTTCTTGCCGGTGGGGCCGATCTGGATGGAGGTGTCCATCTGCGGGATAAGACCAACAGCAACTGACGCACCGGGAGTGGCTTTCAACCACCGCAGCTGGGTCTATTCAGGAGCCGCCGCCCTGTTCAGTAGCTGGCAGTGCGGTTGAAGCTGGTGATGTTGAGCTTGACGCCCTTCACGGTCTTGAGCGTTGTGGGGTACTCACCCCGGGCGGTCTGGCCGGGTTGCACGTTGGTCTCCAGTTGCGAACCGTTCGTAAGTCGGGTGCCGCTGGCGTCGACCGCCTCCCAGTCCCATGAGTAGTCGGACTTCTCGCCGCTGCTGTTCTTGATCGTCCAGGTGACCCAGATATTGGTGATACCGGCTTCTGAGCGGTCGTCCAGCTGGAAGCTCGTGAGGTCCGCTCGTTCCCCCCGGGGTTCCTGCGTCTTCTCTCGCGGCGTCGTGTCCGTAGTGGTCTTACTGGGCGCAGGTGCGGTGCTCTCATCGCCATCCCCCTGCGCGATCACCAGCACCACCACGACGATGACGATCACCGCGGCCAGGGCGCCACCGCACCCCCAGAGGCAGGCACGGCCCCGCGGCTTCTTCTGAGGCGGCCCAGCGGGAGACGTCCACTGCCCAGAGGGGGCAGCAGGACCGTTACCCCGACTTCCCCACCGCGGACCGTCGGCAGGCGGCTCATTTGTCGGCATGGCTGCCTCCTCCGTAGCGGATACCGCCACGCTAGGAAGCAAGGGCGGGCCTCGCGATCTGAGAGCAGCCACACAGGTGACACCGGCGCCGAGTACGGCTCTCCCCCGGCCGTCAGCCACCCTCAGACCCACTCCACCTCGGACTGGACAGTCGTCGAGCCTCCAGGAGGCGGCAGAGGCGTCCTCGGCACCTCCCGCACGATCCCCTGCCGTCCACCCCGAGCACCGAGCGCCCTCAGGACGGCAGCCACATCTTCCTCGCTGCCGTCCTCCCCCAGCGCCTCCGCGACCCGCCCCTTCGCCTCACACACGTCAGTGGGTGTGTCCGCTGGCCGCAGCATCCTTCTTGACCGTCAGCGGCAGCAACTTCTTGCCGCTGTTGCTTACTTGTGGCCAAGTATCCATCTGCGGGCAGACACCGCAGTCGAAGCAAGGCGTCCAGCGGCAGTCCTCGACCTCTGTCTCGTCGAGGGAGTCCTGCCAGTCCTCCCAGAGCCAGTCCTTGTCGAGGCCGGAGTCCAGGTGGTCCCAGGGGAGGACCTCTTCGTAGGTGCGCTCGCGCGTCGTGTACCAGTCGACGTCGACGCCGAAGGCGGGGAGCGTCTTCTCGGCGCACTGCATCCAGCGGTCGTACGAGAAGTGCTCGCGCCAGCCGTCGAAGCGGCCGCCGTCCTCGTAGACCGCGCGGATGACGGAACCGATGCGGCGGTCACCGCGGGAGAGCAGGCCCTCGACGATGCCCGGCTTGCCGTCGTGGTAGCGGAAGCCGATGGAGCGGCCGTACTTCTTGTCGCCGCGGATCTTGTCGCGGAGCTTTCCGAGACGTACGTCCGTCTCCTCCGCCGACAGCTGCGGCGCCCACTGGAAGGGCGTGTGGGGCTTCGGGACGAAGCCGCCGATCGACACCGTGCAGCGGATGTCGTTCTGGCCGGAGACCTTGCGGCCCTCGGCGATCACGTTCATCGCCATGTCCGCGATCTGGAGGACGTCCTCGTCCGTCTCCGTCGGCAGGCCGCACATGAAGTACAGCTTCACCTGGCGCCAGCCGTTGCCGTAGGCGGTGGAGACCGTGCGGATCAGGTCCTCTTCCGAGACCATCTTGTTGATGACCTTGCGCATGCGCTCCGAGCCGCCCTCGGGCGCGAAGGTCAGGCCCGAGCGCCGGCCGTTCCTCGTCAGCTCGTTCGCCAGGTCCACGTTGAAGGCGTCCACGCGGGTCGACGGGAGGGACAGACCGATCTTGTCCTCCTCGTACCGGTCCGCCAGGCCCTTCGCGATGTCGCCGATCTCCGAGTGGTCGGCCGACGACAACGACAGCAGGCCCACCTCCTCGAAGCCCGTCGCCTTCAGGCCCTTCTCCACCATGTCACCGATGCCCGTGATGGAGCGCTCGCGCACGGGGCGGGTGATCATGCCCGCCTGGCAGAAGCGGCAGCCGCGCGTGCAGCCGCGGAAGATCTCGACCGACATGCGCTCGTGGACCGTCTCGGCCAGCGGGACGAGGGGCTGCTTCGGGTACGGCCACTCGTCCAGGTCCATGACCGTGTGCTTCGACACCCGCCACGGGACGCCCGACTTGTTGGGGACCACGCGGGCGATACGGCCGTCGGCCAGGTACTCGACGTCGTAGAACGCCGGGATGTACACCGATCCCGTCTTCGCGAGGCGGAACAGGACCTCCTCGCGGCCGCCCGGCTGCCCCTCCGCCTTCCAGGCGCGGATGATGTCGGTCATGTCGAGCACGGCCTGCTCGCCGTCGCCGATGATCACCGCGTCGACGAAGTCGGCGATCGGCTCGGGGTTGAAGGCCGCGTGGCCGCCGGCCAGCACGATC
Source organism: Streptomyces sp. ActVer (assembly GCF_027270795.1). Taxonomy (NCBI): domain Bacteria; kingdom Bacillati; phylum Actinomycetota; class Actinomycetes; order Kitasatosporales; family Streptomycetaceae; genus Streptomyces; species Streptomyces sp. ActVer. The sequence goes on along the minus strand of NZ_JAPWHT010000301.1, from coordinate 9,158 downwards.
GGGTCGTCCATCCCCCGATCCTTCGATTCCAGCGGAATCCCCGCCAGGTCCAGGGCCGTCAGCATGTTCGTGTAGCCCAGCTCCGTGGAGAAGGACAGGCCGAACACGTCGAAGGCCTTCACCGGGCGGTGGCTGTCCACCGTGAACTGCGGGACCCGGTGCTCGCGCATCAGCTCCTCCAGGTCCGGCCACACGCTGTACGTGCGCTCGGCGAGGACGCCCTCACGCTCGTTCAGGACCTCGTAAAGGATCATGACACCCTGGTTGGGCAGTCCGACCTCGTACGCGTCCGGGTACATGAGTGCCCAGCGGACGTCAGTGGTCTCCCAGGGCTTGACCGTGGAGTTGAGCTCTCCGCCGACGTACTGGATCGGCTTCTGCACATGCGGGAGCAGAGCTTCGAGCTGCGGGAACACCGATGCAGCGACTTCGGCAGACATCTCGCAAACCTTTGGTGGGGTGAGATCCGACAGGGGTGACCATCCAGCCTAACGTGCCGGGAGCCACCCCCCGTCCGCCGTCCGGAGCGGAGGTCGCCGCCGTCCGATGCGGAGATCCCCGCCGACCGGAGCGGAGATCGTCAGAGAAGCGTCCCGCTCCGGATCGTCTGCCACGCCCCCGGCAGGTCCGCCTCGACGCCGTCGGCGGCCCGCTCCTCACGCCCGTACAGCACCCCGTACGTGAAGGCGTTCTCCCCCGCCGCGTGCGCCTGGGTCGCGACGTCGCGCAGGGCCTCACGGGCCATGACGCTGTCCTGGTGCTCGCCGAGCAGGCTCTGGAGGGACTTCATGTCGCTCGTCAGGCTCTTCGCGGGTTTGCCGAGGGCGGGGGTGGCCGCCTCCGCCGAGTACCGGGTGCGCTTGGCCTTCTTGCGGGCCTCGTGGATCGCGAGGTCGCGGTCCGGGCCCGGCGGCAGCTCGATGGCCTCCGAGACCAGGCCGGACAGCTTGTCGAAGTCCTTGCGCACGGCCTTGGAGATCACCCTCTCCGGTTCGCCCGAGGCGGCCTTGAGCAGCGGTGGGGTGGCGAGGAAGGTGTCGAGGGCGGTGAGCAGGTCCAGGTACCGCCTGCCGTCGAGGACCGCGATCAGCCGGCGCCGGGAGCCGGAGCGGCGGGCGTGCGACCAGGTGCGGATCCGGGTGCGGACGGGCCCGGTGAGCTGGGCGCGCGGGAGTGCGTCGAGAGCGGCCGTGAGCCGGTCGGTCAGGACCTCCTGGTCGCGGTCGACGCCCAGTTCCCCGGCCAGCCACTTCAGCTCCTCGCCGATCGGGTCGGTGACGGCCCGGTCCAGGACCTTCCCGTACGAGCGGAAGGCGCTGCGCATCCGGCGGGTGGCGACGCGCATGCTGTGCACGGAGTCGTACAGGTCACGCCGGACGGCGGGGTCGAGCTCGATGATCGCGTCGCGCTGGACCCGGACGTACGCGAGGACGTGGTCGCCCGAGGTGACCGGAGCCGCCTCCACGACGGCCTGCTTGCGGGGCGCCTGGCCCGTCTCCCCGAGGGCCCTGGCCAGCTTGGACGCCGACTTCGAGCGGGAGACGCCGGCCTTGCGGAGCTTCTTCTCGACCTTGTCGAGAAAGGCGGGGTCGCCGTCGTCGGCCAGCTCGACCTCGATCTCGGTCCATTCGGCGGTGCCGTCGCCGCCGCTGAGCCGCTCGGCGTGTACGCGGTCGACGCTGACCTCGGCGAGCAGTCCCCCGGAGGCGTCGACGAGGTGGCGGATGTCGCGGGCCGACTGCAGCCGTACGACGGGGACCAGTTCGGCGTCGCGCACCCGGGAGCGGACGAGTCCGCTGAGCGCCCGGGGCACGGTGTCGGAGAGCGGGGCGTGGATCTCGTCCCGTACGCCCTCGGAGACCGGCAGTTTCAGGTGCCAGCCCGCGTCGTCGCCTCCGGTACGGCGGCGCAGGGTGAGCGACGCGGCGGCGAGCCGTTGATCGGGCGTGTCGTAGTAGGTCGCGTCGAGTTCGGCGACGCCCTTGTCGATGACGGCCGAGACGCCGGAGACCCGTGTCAGGTCCGGCAGGTCCGACAGTCCGGCGCTCTCATCGGCTTCGTATTTACGCTCGATCTCCCGCTTTGTGTCCGCCATGAACCGAATCTAGTCGCGAATCCGGTCCATGGGCAGACCCCGAAAGTCCGCTAGGCCGACATCGGCCGTTGGACTCGAATCGACTGCAGGAGGCCCACGGCGACCCAGACGGCGAACATCGACGAGCCTCCGTACGACACGAAAGGCAGTGGTAGACCCGCCACCGGCATGATGCCGAGGGTCATGCCGACGTTCTCGAAGGACTGGAAGGCGAACCAGGCGATGATCCCGGCGGCGACGATCGTGCCGTACAGCTCGGTCGTCTCGCGGGCGATGCGGCAGGCCCGCCACAGCACGATGCCCAGCAGGACCAGGATCAGTCCGGCGCCGACGAAGCCGAGTTCCTCGCCCGCGACCGTGAAGACGAAGTCCGTCTGCTGCTCGGGCACGAACTGGCCGGTGGTCTGCGAGCCCTTGCCGAGGCCGGTGCCGAAGAGACCGCCGGAGCCGATCGCGATACGCGCCTGGTTGGTGTTGTAGCCGACGCCCGCGGGGTCGAGCTCGGGGTTGGCGAAGGCCGCGAAGCGGTTGATCTGGTACTCGTCGAGGATCTTGAGCTGCCAGACCGCGATCGCGCCGAGGGCGCCGGCGCCGAGGAGTCCGAAGACCCAGCGGTTGGAGGCGCCGGAAGCGAGCAGCACGCCGAGCACGACGATCACCATGACCATGACCGAGCCGAGGTCGGGCATGAGCAGCACGATCAGTATCGGTACGGCGGCCAGGCCGAGCGCCTGAAGGACCGTGCGGTGGTCGGGGTAGGGCTTGTCGCCGGCGTCGACCCGGGCCGCGAGCAGCATCGCCATGCCCAGGATGATCGTGATCTTCACGAACTCGGAGGGCTGGAGCGAGAAGCCGCCGCCGATGACGATCCACGCGTGCGCGCCGTTGATGGTCGCGCCGAGCGGGGTCAGCACAAGGAGGATCAGGAGGACGGAGATCCCGTACAGGATCGGTACGGCCGTGCGCAGGGTGCGGTGGCCGAGCCAGACCGTGCCGATCATCAGGGCGAAGCCGATGCCCGTGTTGAGCAGATGCCGGAACAGGAAGTAGTACGGGTCGCCCTGGTTGAGCTCGGTGCGGTTGCGGGTCGCCGAGTAGACGAGGGCCGCGCCGATCAGGGAGAGCGCGATGGCCGAGAACAGTATCGGCCAGTCGAGTCTGCGGGCCAGCGAGTCGCGGGCGAACAGCCGTGACAGGCTGGAGCGTTCGGGCCCGTATCCGGAGACGGAGAACCCGTTCGAGCCGGTCATGTGAGCGTCCTCCGCCTCTTCTTCGGGCGGGCCGAGCGCCTTCGGGTGTCGCGGTTGTTGCCGGTGTTGGGGTCGGGCACGGTGGCGGCCGGGTCGTCACCGTTCACCGGCTGCTGCTGCCCCTCCTCGGAGGCCTGTTCCTTCTTGGCCGGGTACTTCTCGACCTTCGGGGAGTCGATCGAACCGTCGGTCTCGATCTTCGGGAGGCTCTTCTGCGGGTCGTAGAGCAGGGCCTTCTTCTTGTCGATCGCGCCGTCCTCGGAGACGCCGTACAGCGCGTTGTAGATGTTGCGCACGGCGGGGCCCGAGGCGCCGGAACCCGTACCACCCTGGGAGATGGTCATGACGACCGAGTAGTCCTTGGTGTACGTCGTGAACCACGAGGTCGTCTGCTTGCCGTAGACCTCGGCCGTACCCGTCTTGGCGTGCATCGGGATCTTGTCCTGCGGCCAGCCGCCGAACCGCCAGGCGGCCGTACCGCGGGTCGCGACTCCCGCGAGGGCACCGTTTATCTCGTCGCGCGTCTTCTGCGTCATCGGCAGCTTGCCGTGCGACTTGGGCTTGATCTCCTGGACGGTCTTGCCGTCGGGGCTGATGATCGCCTTGCCGACGGTCGGGTCGTAGAGGGTGCCGCCGTTGGAGATCGCCGAGTAGATCGTCGCCATCTGGATCGGGGTGACGAGCGTGTCGCCCTGGCCGATCGAGTAGTTGACGGAGTCACCGGCACGCATCCGGTTGCCTTCGAGGCAGTTCTCGTACGCGATCTGCTGGGCGTAGGAGCCGCCCTTCTTGCCGTACTTGCACCAGGCGTCCTTGTTGGCCTTCCAGTAGTCCTGCTTCCACTGGCGGTCGGGGACGCGGCCGGCGACCTCGTTCGGCAGGTCGATGCCGGTCTCCTTGCCGAGGCCGAACTGGTGGGCCGTCTTGTAGAACCAGTCCTTGGCGTTCTTCTTCGGCTTGGTGCCGCCGTCCCGCTTCCACTCCTCGTGGGAGAGCCGGTAGAAGACGGTGTCGCAGGAGACCTCCAGCGCGCGGCCGAGGCTGATCGGGCCGTACCCCTTGGACTCGAAGTTGTTGAAGACCTGGCCGCCGATGGAGTACGAACTGGAGCACTCGTAGGGGCCGTTGAAGGAGTAGCCCGCGTTGATCGCGGCGGCCGTCGGGATGACCTTGAAGACTGAGCCGGGGGCCGACTGGCCCTGGATCGCGCGGTTCAGGAGCGGGTAGTTGGAGCCCTTGCCGGTGAGCTTGGTGTAGTCCTTGCCGGAGATCCCGCCGACCCAGGCGTTCGGGTCGTACGACGGGTTGGACGCCATCGCGACGACCCGGCCGGTCTTGGCCTCCATGACGACGACCGCGCCGGAGTCGGCCTTGTAGTTCTCTCCGGTGTTGTCGTCGAACACGTCGCGGGCGTCCTTCATCGCCTCGTTCAGCTCGTACTCGGCGACGCGCTGGACGCGGGAGTCGATGCTGGTGACGACGTTGGCGCCGGGCTCGGCCTCGTCGCTCTTGGCCTGGCCGATGACGCGGCCGAGGTTGTCGACCTCGTAGCGGGTGACGCCGGCCTTGCCGCGCAGTTCCTTGTCGTACTCGCGCTCAAGGCCGGAGCGGCCGACCTGGTCGGAGCGCAGATACGGCGATGCGGTGTCCTTGGCCTTGGTGATCTCCTCGTCGGTGACGGGCGAGAGATAGCCGAGGACCTGCGCGGTGTTGGCCTCGCCGGGGGCGGCGTAGCGGCGGACGGCCTGCGGTTCGGCGGTGATGCCGGGGAAGTCCTCGGCGCGCTCGCGGATCTGCAGGGCCTGCTTGGCCGTGGCCTCGTCGGTGATGGGGATCGGCTGGTAGGGCGAGCCGTTCCAGCACGGCTGCGGCGTCTTCGAGTCGCACAGCCGGACCTTGTCCATGACGTCCTTGGCCTTCATGCCGAGGACGCGCGCGAGCTTGGTGAGGACGGCGTCGCCGTCGTCCTTCATCTTCAGCAGGTCGGTGCGGGACGCGGAGACCACGAGCCGGGTCTCGTTGTCGGCGATCGGCACCCCTCGGGCGTCCAGGATCGAGCCGCGCACGGCGGGGCTGACGACCTGCTGGACGTGGTTGCCGGAGGCTTCCTTGGCGTACTCGTCACCGTTGCGGATCTGGAGGTACCAGAGGCGCCCGCCGAGGGTGCCCAGGAGCGAGAGCACGAGGATCTGGATGACGACGAGCCGGATCTGGACCCGTGGGGTCCGGCCGGTCTCCGGGATATTGGTCACTGCTCCCCCTCCCTCAGCTCATACGGTGTGCTGTCGTCGTGAGAGCCCATCCGATGTGCAGTTGTTGTCGTGAGCGCCGCTCTCACAGCCGCTTGACCCCCTTGATGCGCCCCGCACGCGCGACGCGCGCCCTGGCCGCCTTGACTCTCAGGCCGCCTCGCTGGCTGCCGATGCTCAGGCCCGTCCCGGAGGACAGCCAGCCCGCGGTGACGTCGGGCTTCTTGCCGGAACCACCACCGCCGCCGCCTGCCTCCGCGAGCGGGTCGTTCTCGGCGCGCCGGGCCAGGGCCATGATCCCCGGCACGACGAACGGGGCGAGCAGCAGGTCGTACAGGGCGGCCGTGAACAGCAGGCTGCTCAGGCCCACGTGGCGGGCCGCGGTGTCGCCGACGAGGGCGCCCACTCCCGCGTACAGGAGGGTGGATCCGACCGCGGCGGCGACGACCACGGCCATCGGGCCGGTGGCGGACTTGAGCTGGCCGTGATCGGGTTTGGCGAGTCCGGCGAGGTAGCCGATGACGCACAGCACGAGGGCGTAGCGCCCGGCGGCGTGGTCGGCGGGCGGGGCCAGGTCGGCGAGCAGGCCCGCGCCGAAGCCGACGAGGGCGCCGCCGACGTGGCCGTAGACCAGGGCGAGGCCGAGCACGGTGAGCAGCAGCAGGTCGGGCACGGCGCCCGGCAGGTGGAGCCGGGCCAGGACACTCACCTGGATCACCAGGGCGACGACCACGAGGGTGGTGGAGAGCAGCATTCGGTTGAAGCGCATGGGATTCAGCTCCTACTTCCTACTGCTCTTGCTGCAGACCGTCGGCGGGCGCGTTCGCCGAGGGCGTGACCGTCACGGTCACGGTCGGCGTGGGCGTTGGCTCCGGTTTGGGCGGCAGCACGTCGTCACGTGGGTCCTTGCGCGGGGCCTGGACGACGACGCCGACGATGTCGAGCTTGGTGAAGGACACGTACGGCGTGACGTAGAGCGTGCGGGTCAGGTCGCCGCCGGAGGGGTCGACGCGGGACACGATGCCCACGGGCACACCGGGCACGAACGGCCTGTCGGCCTGGGATCCGAAGGTGACCAGCCGGTCGCCCTTCTTGATCTTGGCCTTGCCGTTGAGCAGCTCCACGCGCAGCGGGCGGTCGCCCTGGCCGGAGGCGAAGCCCAGCTCGTCGGTGGCCTCCATGCGCGTGCCGACCGTGAAGTCGGGGTCGTTGGCGAGCAGCACGGTGGCGGTGTTGGGCCCCACGGTGGTGACGCGCCCGACCAGCCCGTCCCCGTTCAGGACGGTCATGTCGCGCTTGATGCCGTCGTTCGCGCCGACGTCGATGGTCACGGTCCAGGAGAAGCCCTGGGCCGCTCCTATGGCGATGACCTCGGCACCCTTGATGCCGTACTGCCCGGCGCCGGCCGTCTTGAGGACCTTGTCGAGCTGTTTGAGGCGGCTGCGGTTACGGTCGTCGCTGCCCAGCTTCGCCTTCAACGCGGCGTTGTCACGCTCCAGTTGGGCGATGCGGTCGTGGCGGCCACCGGAGCCCTTCACGGCCTCGATCGCGTTGCCGACGGGGTCGACCGCGGAGGACACCCCGTCCTCGATCGGGCCGAAGACCGTGGCGGCGGCCTGCCGGGCACCGTCGACCGGCGAATCCTTGCCACCGCGGATGTCCACCGTGATCAAAGCGAACGCGATGGCGATCAGCAGCACCAAGAGCAGCCGGCTCTCTCGTGTGTCCCTCACGTGCGGCGGCCGTGCCTTCCTCGTCGAATACGTGTATGGCTCACCCGGAATATCCCCGGAGTGCGGACCCAGAAGTGCGGACCCACGGGCGGCGTTATGGGGGAGCTTATGCCTGAATACCAACGATCCGCCGTACGAGAAGGGATCATCCCGTACGGCGGAATCGAAGAGTTACGTCATCTGCGCGGCTGGGCGTCCAGAACCTGCTGGAGCGCCTCGAACTCCTCGACGCACTTGCCGGAGCCGAGCGCCACGCTGTCGAGCGGATCCTCCGCGATATGGATCGGCATGCCGGTCTCGCGACGCAGCCGCTCGTCGAGACCACGGAGCAGGGCGCCACCACCGGTGAGCACGATCCCGCGGTCCATGACGTCGCCGGACAGCTCCGGCGGGCACTTGTCGAGGGTGGTCTTCACCGCGTCGACGATGGCGTTGACGGGCTCCTCGATCGCCTTGCGGACTTCGGCGGCCGAGATGACAACGGTCTTCGGGAGGCCGGAGACCAGGTCCCGGCCGCGGATTTCGGTGTGTTCGTCATTGTCGAGGTCGTACGCGGAACCGATCGTGATCTTGATCTGCTCTGCCGTCCGCTCACCGAGGAGGAGCGAGTACTCCTTCTTGATGTGCTGGATGATCGCGTTGTCCAGCTCGTCGCCAGCGACACGGATGGACTGTGCCGTGACGATTCCGCCGAGCGAGATGACCGCGACCTCCGTGGTGCCGCCGCCGATGTCCACCACCATGTTGCCCGTGGCCTCGTGGACCGGCAGGCCGGAGCCGATGGCCGCGGCCATGGGCTCCTCGATGATGTGCACCTGGCGGGCGCCGGCCTGGGACGACGCCTCGATGACGGCACGGCGCTCGACGCCCGTGATGCCCGAGGGCACACAGACGACGACGCGAGGACGCGCGAGATAGCGCCGCTTGTGGATCTTCAGGATGAAGTAGCGGAGCATGCGCTCGGTGATCTCGAAGTCGGCGATGACACCGTCCTTCAGCGGGCGCACGGCAACGATGTTGCCCGGCGTCCGCCCGATCATCTTCTTCGCTTCCGCGCCGACCGCGAGGATGCCACCGGTGTTGGTGTTGATCGCGACGACGGACGGCTCGTTGAGTACGATCCCGCGACCCCTGACGTACACCAGCGTGTTGGCGGTCCCGAGGTCGACAGCCATGTCACGGCCGATGAACGACATTGAGTTCCCCATCAGGATTCGTCTGGCCTTCCCAAGTGGAGCTTTTGATGGCTTTTTAGGTCGGCGAGGGTGAGCGCTGTGACGTGAAGGCTTCCATCGTAGTCTCGCCTGTACGAACACCGCGCGAGGGTCTTCGCCATTGTGACCAGATGACGTGCCGCCCCGCTTCTGGAGACGGTCCATCGGGGGAACGCGTTCCCTCGATCGCCACGCATATGCCAACCGACAGCAGCCATTGTGCGCCGCTCCCAGGTCAGAAGCCCAGGTGCCTGACATGACATCAGAAGATTCTTGGTGGGGCGGGTTCTCGGTGGGGCGAATGGGTGGGTGGGTGATGAATAGGGGGTGACGGGGTGGGGCGACGGGGCCGGAGACCGGGCATGGGCTCGCCGGCGCGAGCTCGCTGGGCGCGGGCTCACCGGGCATTCGAGCCCCCTGGGCCCGGCGGCCCGGGCCTGCCGGGTCTGCTGGGTGCAGAACCGGTTCCCCGGGTGTGTCCTCCTGGGCGGAGGAGCCGGATCGGGGCTGCCAGGGGTGGGCCACCCACGGGACCTGGCCCTGGGGCCGCAGGGTCCTGAGGCGCGGGCCTGGGTCCTGAGGCGTGAGCCTGGAGCGTGGAGCGTGGAGCCTGGAGC
>NZ_JAPWHT010000300.1:0-12922 GCF_027270795.1 Streptomyces sp. ActVer | reverse complement strand
CTCCACGTGGAGATCCCGGAGCAGGTCGTCCAGGTCAACGACGAGATCTTCGTCAAGGTCATCGGGCTCTCCGCCTGGCTGCGCGAGGGCAGGGCGGAGGCCGTGCTGCTGCGTCCCGACCGCGTCGTCATGGACGTCGTCCCGTCCGGCGCCGCCGACTTCACCGACACCGCGGGCTGGGCGTCCCTGCTGCACAGCACACGAAAGCCTCTCCCAGCCCAACGGACCATCGAAACAAGCCTGTTGAGGAGTGCCACACGATGACCAGGCCGTACCCGGACCCCTTCATGACTCCCGATCCGCAGGCCGCGGCGTCCAGTCGCATCGTGGACTTCGCCCGCCGGTCCGCCCGGTGCCGGGGCGTCGGGGCGGGCGCCGACCACACCGACTACGCCGCGCTGCACCGCTGGTCCGTCACGGACCTGGAGGGCTTCTGGGGTGCGGTGTGGGAGTACTTCGACATCGACGCGGACCGTGCGTACGAGCGGGTGCTGGCCGAGGATTCCATGCCGGGTGCCCGCTGGTTCCCCGGGGCGACCCTCAACTACACACACCACGCCCTGCGCGGCCTGAGCCCCGACCGGCCCGCGATCATCGCTCTGGACGAGACCGGTTCGGCCCGCCCGGTCGGCGCCGGCCGACTGCGTACCGAGGTCGCCTCCGTCGCCGCGACCCTGCGCGACCTCGGCGTGGGCATGGGCGACCGGGTCGTCGGCTACCTCCCCAACACCCCGCACGCCATCGTGGCGTTCCTCGCCGCCGCGAGCCTCGGCGCGGTCTGGTCGGTGTGCGGCCAGGACTACGCGCCGAAGGCCGCCGCCGACCGCTTCGCCCAGCTCGAACCCACCGTCCTGATCTCCGCCGACGGCTACCTCTTCAACGGAACCGCCCACGACCGCCGCGACGCGGCCCTCGAACTGGCCCGCGCACTACCTACGTTGAAGGCAACCCTGCTCGTCGACCACGTGGGCCTGCCGAGGCTGTCCCGGAACTACCCGTCCCTGGCCGTACCGTGGGAGGACGCGGCCGCCCGCACGGAGCAACTCGCCTGTACGCCGGTGCCGTTCGACCATCCGCTGTGGGTCGTCTTCTCCTCCGGCACCACCGGCCTGCCCAAGGGCATCGTGCACGGCCACGGCGGAGTCCTGCTGGAGCACCTGAAGACCCTGGGCCTGCACTCCGACCTCGGCCCCGGCGACCGCCTCCTCTGGTACACCACCACCCACTGGATGATGTGGAACCTGGTCGCCTCCACCCTGCTGACGGGCGCCACGACCTGTACGTACGACGGCAGCCCGGCACCGTTCGCCCGCCCCGACCTCCTGTGGGAGCTGGCCGCCCGCCACCGGGTCACCGTCTTCGGCACGAGTCCCCAATACCTGCTGGGAATGGCCAAGTTCGGCATCGACCCGTCCGTGCACGACCTGTCGTCCGTCCGTGTGGTCGGCTGCACCGGCTCCGCGCTGCCGGCCTCCGCCTACCCCTGGGTCCGCGACCACGTCGGAGACCGTGTCCTGCTCGCCTCCATCAGCGGCGGCACGGACGTCGTCTCCGGCTTCGCCGGCAGCGCGCCCACGACACCTGTCCGGGCCGGGGAACTGTCGGCCGCTCACCTGGGCGTGGCGCTGGCCGCGTACGACGCCGAGGGCCACCCGGTCGTCGACCAGGTCGGTGAGCTGGTGGTCACCCGCCCCATGCCGTCGATGCCGCTGTACTTCTGGAACGACCCCGACGGCACCCGCCGTCACGACGCGTACTTCTCCACGTATCCCGGCGTGTGGCGGCACGGCGACTGGATCACCTTCACCTCCCACGGTTCGGTGATCGTGCACGGCCGCTCCGACTCCACCCTCAACCGCAACGGCGTACGGCTGGGAAGCGCCGACATCCACGATGTCGTCGAACGGCTGCCGGAGGTCGCCGAGGCCCTCGTCATCGGTGCGGAGGAACCGGACGGCGGTTACTGGATGCCGTTGTTCGTGGTCCCGGCGGCCGGTGTGGTCCTCGACGACGCGCTCCGCGACCGCATCCGTGAGGCGATCGGCTCCGGTGTCTCGCCGCGCCACGTCCCCGACGAGATCCTCGAAGTCCCGGCCGTCCCGCACACGCGCACGGGCAAGAAGCTCGAAGTCCCCGTCAAGCGGCTGCTCCAGGGCGCGCCCGCCGATCAGGTCGTCGACCCCGACACCGTGGACGCGCCCGAACTCATCGACCACTACGCCCGGTTGGGAGCCGAACGCCGCGCGCGGACCGGCGTCGGTCCCGCCCGCTCATGAGAAGGGCGGTGCCGGGCGTCCCCTCCCGGCACCGCCCGGGCCGTGCGCCGCTCGGGCACGACCCGTCATGGGTGAAGGAAGGCCGGACCCGGGGTCCGGCCTTCCTTGTGGTCGGCTCCGTTCTTCGTGAACCGACCCGCGTGCGGATCCTCAGGAGACGTCCACGCGCTCCTTCGGGCTCTCTTCCGGCTCGTCCTGGTCGCGCTTCGCGGCCTTGCGGCCGGGCAGGACCGCGAGGACGATCATGGTTCCGGCGGCCATGATGATCCCGCCGATCAGGCTGGTGTGGGCGACACCGTGGGCGAAGGCCTCGTGCACCGCGTCGATCAGGGCCTGGGCCTGCTGGGGTCCGGCGGAGGGGGTCTTCGCGATCTGCTCGGCGACCGCCAGGCCGCCGCCCACCGAGTCCTTGGCCGTCTCCATCGCGGAGGCCGGCAGCTGACCGCCGACCAGGTCGGTCAGCCGGTCCTTGTAGGCGGTGGCCAGCAGCGAGCCCAGTACGGCGATGCCGAGGGAGCCGCCGAGTTCCAGCGCGGTGTCGTTGGCACCGCCGCCGACGCCCAGCTCGCTCTCCGGGAACGAGCCCATGATGGTGTCGGTGGCCGGGGACACGCTCAGACCGATCGCGAACCCGAGCATCATCATCGGCGCCAGGAAGTCGGCGTACGTGGAGCCCGTGTCGATCCGGGTGAGCAGGAGCACGCCCACGGTTCCGATCACCATGCCTGCCACCACCATGGCCTTCATGCCCAGCTTCGGCGTCAGCCGCCCGGTGGCCGCGGCGCCGACGAACACCGCGCCGGCCAGCGGCAGCAGGCGGACGCCGGTCTCCAGCGCGCCGTAGCCGAGGACGAACTGCAGGAACTGGGTGGAGTAGTAGATCGCCCCGAAGGTGCCGAAGAAGAAGAACAGCACCGCGAGCATCGAGCCGCTGAAGGGACGCCGGGCGAACCTGCGCACGTCCAGCATCGGGTGCGGATGGCGCAGCTCCCAGAGCACGAAGGCCGCCAGGCCCACGCCCGCGACCACCGCGGCGGCGACCGGTCCGGTGCCCCAGCCGAAGTGCGGGCCCTCGATGATCGCGTAGACCAGCGAGCCGACCGAGACGATCGACAGCAGTCCGCCCACGTAGTCGATCCGGCCCGCGTTCGCCGCCTTCGACGGCGGCACCAGGACCAGCGCGCCGATCACGGCGAGGACGGCGATGGGCACGTTGATCAGGAAGGTCGAGCCCCAGGCGTGGTCCTCCAGGAGCCAGCCGGCCACCAGCGGGCCGACCGCGATGGCGAGGCCGGAGGTGGCGGTCCAGGCCGTGATCGCCTTGGCCCGCTCGCGCTTCGGGAAGATCGCGACCAGCAGGGACAGCGTGGCCGGCATGACCACCGCCGCGCCGACGCCCATGATCGCGCGGGCCGTGATCACCAGGCCCGTCCCGTCGACCAGGCTGCCCATCACCGAACCGCCCGCGAAGATCACCAGACCCGCGACGAGCGCCCCGCGACGGCTGTACTTGTCGCCGATCGAGCCCAGGACCAGCATCAGCGCGGCGTACGGAACGGTGTAGCCGTCGATGACCCACTGCAGATCGCTGCTGCTCAGGCCCAGGTCCTGGGTCATGTCCGGCGCCGCCACGATCAGCGACGTGTTCGCCATGACCACGATCAGCAGGCTCAGACACAGGACCAGCAGGGCGAGCCAGCGCCGTGAGTACGGCCCTGCCATCTTCTCGACGGGTGTGTTGGCGACGAGCGGCATCGAAGGCTCCCAGGGGGTGAGCGGGACGAGCGGGGCGACTTAATTGCCCACTGATGTGCAGGCTAGTTTATTGCTCACTGGTGTGCAAATATCGCGGTAGCCCTCCCCGCCCCGCCCGCTCGCCTGTCTGTCTGCCCGCCTGTTGTCTGCCGAGGTACCGATGTGACCAGCCCGCCAGCGACGCACGAGCCCCTCAGCCGTACGGCCCGCGCCACCCGCACGCGCATCCTGGAAGCGGCCCTGCGGGAACTGGGGCGCAACGCCGACAGCCGCCTCGGAGACATCGCCGAGGCGGCGGGTGTGGCGCGTCGGACCGTGTACGCGCACTTCGCGGGGCGGGCCGCTCTTGTCGGGGGGCTCGCGGCGGATGCGGGGGAGGCGATTCGCGTTGCGATCGCCGTCGTCGACGCGTCGGCGTCGGCTCCGGACGCGGACGCTGGTTCGGCTGTGGGTTCGGCCTCGGACGCGGCTCGGAGTCGAGGTCCGGCTCCGGGTGCCGCGAGTGCCCTGGCGCGTGTCGTCCTCACCCTCTGGCCGGTCGGTGACCGCTATCGCACGCTCATCGGGCTCGCCCGCCGGGACCTGGGGGCCAACGAGTTCAGCGAACTCCTGACGCCCGTCCGCGACACGGTCGCCGGGATCCTCGCCCGTGGCCAACGGCAGGGCGTCTTCCGCACCGGCGTCCCGCCCGGCCCGCTCAGCAGAGCCCTGGAAGCCCACATCCTGGTGCTCCTCGACAGCGTCAACTCCGGGATCTGGGCCGACGACGGCACGGGCGCCGCCACCACGACCTTGATCGCCGCCGGCGCCGACCGCGAGGTCGCGGCCTCGACGGTTCGCCGTCTCCGCGATGCCGACCAGCCCGGGTGCGATGCCCGGTAGCCCGGGTGCCGAGCAACTCGGGCCCCCAGCAACCCCGTACACGCGACAGGAGAGTTCATGTACCGCCCCCATCCCGAATACCGCGACGGCTTCGACCACCGGTCGGACGCCACTCGGACGCACCGGCAACCGCTCGTCATCGCCCTGGCCGCCCTGTGCGCGCTGATCCTCGTCCCCGTGGTGGTCGACCGTGTCGTGGCGGCGCGGGTGGAGTCGGGTACGGCCGAGGCGTTCCAGGAGAGCATGGGTACTGCCACGCGGCCCGAGGTCCATGTACGCGGCGTCCCCGTGCTGACCCAGGTGGCCTCCGGCACCCTGCGGCATGTGGACATCAGCGCCCACGACATACCCGCCGACGAGGCCACCCGCCCGCTGCCGCTGACCGAACTCGACCTCGAACTAGACGACTTGCGGAAGTCGGACAACGGCAGCGAGGCACGGGCACGCAGCGCCGAGGCGACCGCCCGGCTGTCGTACACCGACGTGTCCAACGCCCTCGGCCTGGAGGTGTCCCAGGGCGACCGGCCCGGCCGGATCAGCGCGAGGACGGCGATGCCGTTCGGCGACGGGATCACAGTGACGGTGAGAGTGTCGGCGGCCTCCGGCAACCGCATCGCCCTCGAGGACTTCCGGGTGACGAGCGGCGCACTGCCCAACGCCGGTCAGGTACTGCTCGACAAGATCTTCGAGCAGCCGATCGAGCTGCGGAACATCCCCGACGGCCTGCGCCTTCCCTCGGTCACCACCTCGGCCGACGGCCTCACCGCCCGCTTCTCGGGCACGTCGGTCACCTTCCGCCCCGACGACGCGGCACAGGGCTGACCGCCCTTGCCCCTGCTCAGCGGCTGGCCGACTTCTCCTTGCCGATGGTGGTGGCGCTACCCTCGGCCCCGCCGGCGGAACAGAAGCTGCCGAAGCCGTGGGTGGGCAACACCGCTGTCTCGTCGGGGAGTTCGTCCGCAAGCCGGCGGGCGGAGGCGTGCTGGGCGCGGGCGAGACCCTCGGTCAGGCGCGGCTCGACGAGGTCGGGGCGAACTCCCCCACGTCCGGCAACGGCCGCTCGGGCAGGGTCCGTTGTACGTACGAGACGATCGCGCGCCCCGGCGGATGCTCGGAGCCCTGTTCCAGCGCACCGGCCAGCCGCAGCACCGCCTCCCGCCCGAGTCCGTCGGACACGGCGGTGACCCGGGCGACGCTCATGCGGCCGGAGGTGAGGGTGCCCGTCTTGTCGAGTACGACAGTGTCGATGTGCTGGAGCGACTCCAGGGCCTGCGGTCCGCCGACCAGGACGCCCAGTTGGGCCCCGCGCCCGGTGGCGGCCATCAGCGCGGTCGGTGTCGCCAGACCCAGCGCGCACGGACAGGCCACGACCAGCGCCGCCACGCACGCGGTGACCGCCGCCTGCGGATCGGCTCCCGCGCCGAGCCAGAACCCGAACACGGTCACGGCGAGCGCCAGCACCACCGGCACGAACACCCCGGCCACCGCGTCGGCCAGCGCTGAGCGCGCGCCTTCCCGGCCTGAGCCTCCGTCACCAGCTTGGCGACACGGGCGAGTTGGGTGTCGGCGCCGATCGCCGTGGCCCGTACGAGCAGCAGCCCGCCGGCGTTGACGGCCCCGCCCACCACCGCCGAGCCCGGACCGACCTCGACCGGCTCGCTCTCGCCGGTGACCAGGGACAGGTCCACGGCGGAACTGCCCTCCGTCACCTCCCCGTCGGTGGCGACCCGCTCCCCCGGACGTACGACGAAGACCTGCCCGGTCCTCAACCGCTCGACGGGCAGCAGCCGTTCGACGCCACCCTCGCGTACCGAGACCTCCTTGGCGGCGAGTCGGGCGAGCGACCGCAGTGCGGCCCCTGCCCCGTGCCGGGCCCGCGCCTCCAGGAAACGCCCGGCCAGCACGAACAGCGGTACGCCCACGGCCGCTTCGAGATAGATGTGCGCGGCGCCCTCGGACGCCGAGGGCAGCAGAGTGAACGGCATCCGCATCCCGGGCTCGCCCGCGCCGCCGAGGAACAGCGCGTAAGCCGACCAGGAGAAGGACGCCAGCACGCCCAGGGAGACCAGCGTGTCCATGGTCGCCGTCGAGTGCCGCAGCCCGCGCAACGCCCGTACGTGGAACGGCCAGGAGCTCCACACCGCGACCGGGGCGGCCAGTACGAAGCACAGCCACTGCCAGTTGCGGAACTGCCAGGCGGGCACCATCGACAGTACGAGCACCGGCACGGCGAGCAGCGCCGTGACCGTCAGCCGCTCGCGCTCCTGCCGGGCGCCCTCGGTCCCGGGGTCCCCCTCGTCCTCGTCCTGGCGTTTTGGCTGCTCGGGAGGGGGTGGGGAGGGTGGCCGCGTAGCCGGCCTTCTCGACCGTGGCGACGAGTTCCTCGGGAGGGACATGGGCCGGATGGCTCACCCGGGCCCGCCCGGTGGCCAGGTTGACGGTGGCGGTGACGCCGTCCAGCTTGGCGAGCTTCTTCTCGACACGGTTCACGCCGCGCAGGTCATACCGCCGACGGTCAGGTCGGTCGTCACGACGACGGCCACCGGTTCGGCACTCACCGGCCGTCGCTTCCGTGCGTGCCGCCCATGTCCATGTCCATGCCGCCCCCGCCGCTGTCGCCGCCTCCGTCGCCACCGTCGTCTCCGTCACGGCTCGTTCCGGTTTCGTGCATGCCGGGCGCCACGGGGCCGATTGCGGCACCGGCTGCGTACGACGCCACGAACATGAGCGCGAGCAGGAGCAGGAAGCCGCACAGCGCGGGCGGCGGCACCAGCCTCCGCAGCGCCGCGCCCGCGGCCGCGTTCGCGCCGGCACCCGCACTCGTGTCCGTGTACGCGTCCGCGTCCGGGGAGGATTGTCGGGACTTGCCCATTCCAGTTCTCCAGATCGCACGGCGTCGGCCGGTCCGTGCCGTGACGGTCCAGAAGTCGGGCGCGCACCCCTGTGAGTTCCGGCGCGGGCCCGTGGCGTACGTCACTCGGGCAGTGCCGTCACCCCTCCAGGCCGGTGCGGCATCCGTACGTCGACCGCCGTGAGCGCCAACGCCAGCGGTCCCGGCGCCAGGAACGCCAGCGGCAGCAGCATCCAGGCACACAACGCGGCCGCCGCGACGGCGAGCAGGACCAGACCGCTGCCGCCCACATCCCGTACGGAGTCCCGGGCGGCCCCTGCCACGGCCGCCCGCCAGTCGGTGAGCGACTCGGGGCGCCCACAGGCGCGAAGGCCCACGACGGCCGCGTACACGCCGATGGCGGCGGCGACGATCGCGAACAGCGGGGCACCCGGCAGTCCGGCTCGGGCCAGGGCGAGGTCCGCCCAGAGCAGCAGGACTCCGGCCAGGGACAGCGCCCCGGCCGCGAGGTCCCCGACGCGCAGGCGTCGCCGCAGCAGCGCCAAGTACCTTCCCGCGGTGGCCGGTTGGTCCTCGCGGACGCCGCGCAGGACCGCGCAGGCCGTGGACAGTGCCGCCGGCAGGGTGACGACCGGCAGCGCCACGAGGGCCGTGCAGACGCCGACGCTCAGCACGTCCGCGAACAGCGTCATGCGCGGTCCGAAGATCTCGCCCGTCTCGCGGGCCTGTCCGGCGCTCATCCCTTGATCCCGGAGTTCGCCATGCCCTCGACCAGGAACCGCTGGAAGGCGAGGAAGAACAGGACGATCGGGAGGAGGGCGATCACCGACATCGCGAACATCGGGCCGAACGCGGACTGGCTCGACGCGTCCACGAACGACCTGAGCGCCAGCGTGAGCGTGAACTTCTCCGGCGAGAAGAGATAGATCAGCTGGGTGAAGAAGTCGTTCCAGGTCCAGATGAAGGTGAAGATCGCGGTCGTGATCAGCGCGGGTCGCGTCAGTGGCAGGATCACCAGGAAGAAGCTCCTGAACGGGCCGCAGCCGTCGATCCGTGCCGCCTCCTCCAGTTCGCGCGGCAGTCCTCGCATGAACTGCACGATGAGGAAGACGAAAAAGGCCTCCGTGGCAAGGAACTTGGGCAGGATCAGCGGCCAGTAGGTGTTCACCATGCCGAGCTGGTTGAAGATGATGTACTGCGGGATCAGCACGGCGTGGTGCGGCAGCATGATCGTCGCGATCATGAACGCGAAGAGCGGGCCGCGGAAGCGGAAACGCAGCCGGGCGAAGGCGTACGCGGCCAGCGAGCAGCTCAGTACGTTCCCGACGACCGCGCCGCCCGCGATGAACAGCGAGTTGCCGAGCAGCTGCCAGACGGAGACGTCGTTCACGCCGTCGAGGGCGGTCGTGTAGTTGGACCATTCCAGGCTGCTGGGCAGCAGGTCGAGGCTGGCGATGACCTCGTTGGCCGGCTTGAGCGAGGTCGCGAGCAGCCAGGCCAGCGGGTACAGCATCACGAGCAGCGCGGCCAGACAGCCGAGGTGCAGGGCGACGCGACGCCAGGCAATGGGCTTGCGTACGGCGACGGTTGAGGTGGTCATCGGTCCCCCTCGGACGCGTAGAAGACCCAGGAGCGCGAGGTCCGGAACAGTACGGCGGTGACCGCGCCGATGACGAGGAGCAGTACCCAGGCCATCGCGGAGGCGTATCCCATGTGGGAGGCGACGAAGCCGCGGTCGTAGAGGTAGAGCGTGTAGAAGAGCGTCGAGTCGGCGGGGCCGCCCTTGCCCGCGCTCACCGCGAACGCGGGGGTGAAGACCTGGAAGGCCTGGATGGTCTGGAGCACCAGGTTGAAGAAGATCACCGGGGAGAGCATGGGCACGGTGATGGACAGGAACTGGCGCCGGCGGCTCGCGCCGTCCACCTCGGCCGCCTCGTACAGCTCGCCCGGTATCTGCTGGAGTCCGGCCAGGAAGATGACCATGGGGGCGCCGAACTGCCACACCGTCAGCAGGGCGACCGCGAGCAGCGCCCAGCCGGGCCGGTTGACCCAGCCGCCCGTGCCCAGCAGGTTGTCCACGGTGCCGCCGTCGTTGAAGACCGCCCGCCACACCAGGGCGATGGACATGGAGGCGCCGAGCAGGGAGGGGGCGTAGAAGGCCGAGCGGTAGAAGCCGCGGCCGCGCCGCATGGACTTGAGAGCGAGTGCGACGACCAGGGCGAGGCCGAGTTGTAGGGGCACCGCGATGACGACGTACGTGAGGGTCGCGACGACCGAGCGCCAGTAGCGCGGGTCCTCGGTGAACATCTGCGTGTAGTTGCGCAGGCCCACCCACTCGGGCGGGTTGAACAAGTCGTAGTCCGTGAAGGAGAGATAGAGCGAGACGGCCATCGGGAGCAGGGTCAGCACGGCGGCGCCGAGGACCCACGGGGAGAGGAACACCCAGGCGGCGCCCTCGCGTCGGCGCTTCCCGGGTCGCTTCGGTGGTGTGGAGCGCTTCCCGGTGCGGGCGGTGGCCGGTATCTCGGTGGTGGTCATGACCTCAGCTCCGCCTTCGCCTCGGTGACGTAGTCCTCGGCTGCCTCGCGGGGCGACATCTGCTCGTAGGACACCTGGTCGTAGTCCCGCTGGAAGGTGGTCTGCAGGGCGCTGTCGCCCGAAGGCGGCGCCTGCGGCGGGGAGTTGAGGGTTCCGTCCACGGAGGCCTGGTAGTCGGCGACCGTCTTGTCGAAGTCCTTCAGCTCGGGGGCGAGCGTCGTACGGATCGACTCGTTGACCGGGATGCCACGGGTCGCACCCAGGATCTTCGCGGCGTCCCTGTCGTTCAGCATGAAGTCGATGAGCCTGGCCGACTCCTCGGGATGGCCCGAGTCGGCTGCGACACCCATGAACATCGACGGCTTGAAGTACTGGCCGGGGGTGCCGTCCTCGCCCGAGGGCATCGGGGCGAGCGTCACGCCCGTCGGAACGAGAGCCACATAACCGCTCGACGGGGCGTCCCAGTTGAAGTCGGAGACGGACTTGCCGCGGCCGAGCGGGGTGTTCTCGACCGCACCGTCGAGCTGGGTGGTCTGCTCTGCGGGCGACACCGCGCCCTCGCGGCGGAGTTTGTCGGTGAAGGTCCACCAGCGGGTCAAGTCGTCCGCGGTGAAGCCCAGTTCGCGGTCCTTGGTGTAGAGGGACCTGCCCTGGCCGCGCAGCCACACCTCGAAGGCGTCCTCGCTCTGGCCCGGGTCGGTGGCGCCGGGTTTTCCGGTCCTCTCGGCGAGGGCGCGCATGGCGTCGGCCCAGTCGCTCCAGGTCCAGCCCTTCCGCGGCTTCTCGACACCGGACGACTCCCACGCCTTGGTGTCGTACACGACCGTCTCCGTGCCGCGAGCCTGCGGGACCGCGTACTGCTTGCCGTCCACAACGCCCGTGGCGAGCAGGCCGCGGTCGAACTCCTCGGTCCGTACGGCCTGTTGTTTCCCCAGGTCGAGGAGGACGCCGCCGGACGCGTACTGGTCGATCATGCGGTAGTCGAGCTGCATCACGTCCGGGGCGTCGCCGCCGGCCGCCTGGGTGGCGAGCTTCTGCTTGTAGGCGTCGTATCCGGAGAAGGAAGTCTGGACAACGATGTCCGGGTACTTCTTCTCGAAGAGGTCGATGGCCTCCTGGGTTCGGGCCGCTCTGTCCGGGTTGCCCCACCAGGTGTAGCGCAGCACGACGTTGCCGCCGGCACTGCTCGACTCGCCCGTGTCGGAGCAGCCGGTGAGCGCCGCTGCCGCCGCGCAGAGTGCGAGGACCGCGGCCGTCGTGCGGGACGGCCGGGACTTGGCGGTCCTGCGGGACGGCCAGGACTTCCTTGTCCTGTTTCCGGGCATGAGTGGGTCACCTCTTTCGCTAGAAAGCGCTTCCACCCCCCGGTACGACCCTAGGGAAGGTCCTGATGTCAGAACAAGACCCGTGCATCGCATCCGCCACATCGGTCTCGTCGGCCGCGTCCGTTGCGCCTGTCGGGGCCGTCGGAGGGAAGCGTCGTCGTTGTGCCGTGGTGGGACTGGGGGCCCGTGCGCGGATGTTCACCGAGGCGCTGACCGGGCCGTACTCGGACCGGATCGAGTTGGTGGGTTTCTGTGACGTCAATGGGCGGCGTATGGCCGTCCACAATGAGTGGATCGCGGCCGATCATCCTGGGCGGGGGCCCGTGGCCGCTTACGCCGCTGAGGACTTCGAGGTGATGTTGCGGCGTGAGCGGGTGGATCTCGTTGTGGTGTGCAGTGTCGACCGCACCCATGACGAATACATCGTGCGAGCGCTGGAGGCGGGGTGCGACGTCGTCACGGAGAAGCCGATGACCACGGACGCCGACAAGGCCCGCCGCATTCTTGACGCTCGGCGGCGGACCGGGGGTGACGTGCGGGTCGCCTTCAACTACCGCTACAACCCTGTGCATTCGGCCGTACGGGAACTCATCGCGGGCGGGGAGATCGGTGAGGTCGGGTCTGTGCATTTCGAGTGGCTGCTCGATCTGCGGCACGGTGCTGACTACTTCCGGCGGTGGCACCGGGACAAGACCAACTCCGGGGGGCTGATGGTGCACAAGGCCACGCATCACTTCGATCTCGTCAACTGGTGGTTGGGTACGGAGCCGGAGACCGTGTTCGCGCAGGGCGGGCTGTTCTTCTACGGGGACGAGGCTGGGCGGCGGCGGGGGCTCGCGCGGCCTTATGCCCGGGCCCATGGGGCTGCTGCTGCGGAGGGGGATCCGTTTGCTGTGCGGCTTGCGGAGTCCGAGGTGCTGCGTGCGCTCTATCTGGAGGCGGAGGGCGAGGACGGGTATCACCGGGATCAGAACGTGTTCGGGCCCGGGGTGAGCATCGAGGACGACATGGCTGTGCTTGTGCGGTATGCCTCTGGGGCCTCGCTGACCTATCACCTGACTGCCTATTCGCCCTGGGAGGGGTATCGCGTTGCCTTCAACGGGAGCGAGGGGCGGCTGGAGCTGTTGGTGGAGGAGTCGACGTGGACCCGGTCCTCGGTGCGGGCCGGTGGTGCGAGTCCTGTTATGCACGGGGCGACTGTGGGCGACGAAGTCGGGCGTACGGAGTTGTTGTTGCGGCGGTTCTGGGAGCGGCCTCGTGAAGTGAAGGTCGGGGGCGGGGAGGGTGGGGCTTCG
>NZ_JAPWHT010000002.1:0-83419 GCF_027270795.1 Streptomyces sp. ActVer | reverse complement strand
GGCGTGCGGCGTGCGGCGATGATCGGGGCCGTCTCGGCGGCCCCGGACTCAGCCCGCGAGCAGCTTCTTGACCACCCCGGCGACACGGCCGCCCTCGGCCAGGCCGGCCACCTTCGGGTTCACGATCTTCATGACCTGGCCCATGGCGCGCGGGCCCTCGGCACCGGCGGCCTTCGCCTCCTCGACCGCCTGCGCGACGATCTGCTGGAGCTCGTCGTCGGAGAGCTGCTTGGGCAGGTACTCGGCGAGGACCACGCCCTCCGCCTTCTCGCGCTCGGCCGACTCGGCACGGCCGCCCTGCGCGAAGGCCTCGGCCGCCTCTCGGCGCTTCTTCGCCTCCTTGGCGATCACCTTCTGCACCTCGTCGTCGGAGAGTTCGCGCTTCGACGTACCCGCGACCTCCTCCTTCTGGATGGCGGCGAGGGTCAGCCGGAGCGTCGAGGAGCGGAGCTCGTCGCGCTCCTTGATCGCGGCGTTGAGGTCTGCCTGCAGCTTCGACTTGAGCGTGGTCATGGGATGATTGTCGCAGGTGTGGTGCGACCGCTGCCCATGGATTTCGGGCGCCCCCTCCGATGACCCTTCGACGGTCCTCCGATGGTCTGACGAGTGTGTGGGGTCTGACACGATGGGCGCATGCGCGCGCGATACGGAGTACCTCTGGGAATCGCGGCGGCTGGCGCCGCCGGTCTGCTCTACTCGGCGGGTTTCGAAGCCCGCTCCTTCCGACTGCGGCGGGTGACCGTCCCGGTGCTGCCGCCCGGGATGCGACCGCTGCGCGTGCTCCAGGTCTCCGACATCCACATGGTGAGCGGCCAGCGCAAGAAGCAGCGCTGGCTGCGGTCGCTGGCCGGGCTGCGTCCCGACTTCGTCATCAACACCGGGGACAACCTGTCCGACCCGGGGGGCGTGCCCGAGGTGATGGACGCCCTCGGTCCCCTGATGGAGTTCCCGGGCGCGTACGTCTTCGGCTCGAACGACTACTACGGGCCCAAACCCCGCAACCCCGCCCGCTACTTGCTCGAGAAGGCGCAGGGCAGGCACGGGCTGAACGGCAACGCGCCCGTCGTCGGCGTGATCCACAACCCGTGGGAGCCGCTGCGCGACGGCTTCGACGCGGCAGGCTGGCTGAACCTGACGAACGCCCGGGGTTCGCTGAAGATCGACGGTTTCGAGGTCGAGCTGACCGGGCTCGACGACCCGCACATCAAGCGCGACCGCTACGCGCGCGTGGCCGGCGGCCCGTCCGACTCGGCCGACTTCTCGATGGGCATCGTGCACGCCCCGTACCTGCGCACGCTCGACGCCTTCACCGCGGACGGCTACCCCCTGATCCTGGCCGGCCACACCCACGGCGGTCAGCTGTGCATCCCGTTCTACGGCGCCCTCATCACCAACTGCGACCTGGACACGGAACGGGTGAAGGGCCTGTCCACGCATACGGAGACGGAGTCCGGGCGGACGGCGTACATGCACGTGTCGGCGGGCTGCGGCACGAACAGGTACACACCGGTCCGCTTCGCGTGCCCGCCGGAGGCTACGTTGCTCACGTTGGTGGGGCGGGGTTGAGGGGGGCGGGCGCCGGGGGCCGGGGCCGCTGGAGTTGCGGGCCGACGGTTGCGGGGCCCGGCCCAGGGAACTCCGGGAGCCGAGGGACTTCGGAGGGGTGAGGGGCTTCGGAGGGGTGAGGGGCTTCGGGGGCTGTGACTGGGCGGCGGGACG
Organism: Streptomyces sp. ActVer; assembly: GCF_027270795.1. Classification (NCBI taxonomy): domain Bacteria; kingdom Bacillati; phylum Actinomycetota; class Actinomycetes; order Kitasatosporales; family Streptomycetaceae; genus Streptomyces; species Streptomyces sp. ActVer. The sequence continues at coordinate 81,700 of NZ_JAPWHT010000002.1, read as the reverse complement.
GGTGCTGGCGCGTGGGTGGTGTGTGACTGAGGGGCATGGGGGCGCGTGAAGCGGCACCGTCCGACCGGTTCAACCCACCTCGCCCCTTTTGTCCAACCCGCTTAATGTGAGGGGATGACCGCCCCCCTGCCGGCAGACATCCCGGACATACCCGTCCTCCCGGGCGTGGCTGCCAACGCCGCCGCCATCGTCCCCGTCGTCCCGGCGGACGCGGTGATCCCCCGCGTCCGCCGCCCCCTGGTCGCCGCCTTCCGCCTCCTCGTCGCGCTGACGGCGACCGCGGGCGTGACGCTCGCGCTGGTCCTTGGCACCCCGTCCCGGGTCATGAGCCACTTCACGATCCTGAGCAGCGTCGTGGTGGCCGCGGTGTTCACCGCCTCGGCCTGGCGGGCATGGACGGCCCGCCGCCCCCTGCCGCCATCCGTCACCGCAGGCACGATGCTGTACGCGGTGGGGGCGGGCCTGGTCCAACACGTGATCCTGGCGAACGGTCCGAGCGCTCTCTCCATCACGGGCGACACCGGGACCCTCACCGGCTGGCCCGCACTCGCGAACCAGCTCCTGCACACGGCGGTCCCGGTCATGGCCGTACTGGACTGGTTCCTGCTGACCCGCCCGGGCCCACTGCGTCTCCACACCGCGGCCACCTGGCTCGTGCTGCCCGCCGCGTACCTGGCCTTCACCCTCGCCCGGGGCGCGCTACTGTCTGCCGGCACCCAGGCCCGCTACCCGTACCCCTTTCTGGACGTGTCCCAGCACGGCTACGTAGAGGTCCTCGGCAACGCCACCGTCCTCGGCCTCGCCTGCTACGCGCTGGCCCTCCTCCTCGTCGCCCTCGACCACATCCGCCCCGTTCCGCGCCGCCACCGACCCCCCGAAAACCGGATTTCGTCTCCGGCCACCGGTGGGCTAAAGTAAACGACGTCGCCACGGACATGGCTCACGCAAGTAGCCTGCTCGAAGCGACATCGGGGTGTAGCGCAGCTTGGCAGCGCGCTTCGTTCGGGACGAAGAGGTCGTGGGTTCAAATCCCGCCACCCCGACAGTGAAACACCAGGTCAGGGGCCTGATCCGCATCGCGGGTCGGGCCCCTGAGTGGTTCCTGGAGATCGCTTGGGAGAAATCTGGGAGAAGATCTTGGTCGGGTTCTCCCAGTGGGTGACTGGTAAGGCCGTCTGAAGTGCGGCGGCGTAGGGCACTCGGACCTGCGCGTTCGCGAATCCAGCCCTGTAGTCGGCCGGGAACACCATGCCCGCCCGCCTCAACCACCCTTAGGATCACGACACATGGCAAGCCATCACTCAGCGCGTCCCCACGACCACGCCCGAGCACTCGCCCAGCGCGTGCGAGCGATGCGGGAGGGTCGAGGGTGGTCGCGGGAGCGGCTCGCCAAGGAAGCCGGCGTCGCCGTTGGAACGCTGGCCCGACTGGAGAGCGAGGGAGCGATCCAGCCAGGTTTCTTCACCGTCGGAGCGGTCGCCGAGGCACTTGAGGTCTCCCTCGATGAGCTCTTCCAGGAGACCAAGGTCGCTCCCGGCCTCTGGTCCGCTGGGTACGAAGGCCGGGACATCGACTCCTTCGTCGCCTCGCTCCTCGACAGCCGTATTGATGTCGTGGCGGACGTACGGCTCACGCCGATCAGTCACAAGAAGGGCTTCAGCAAGACCCGCCTCGGGGAGGCGCTTGCCGAGGCCGGCATCGAGTACACGCACCTGCGTGGCCTGGGTAATCCCAAGGACAACCGGGCGCCGTTCTGGGACGGCCGGCTCGACGAGGGCCGGGCCCGGTTCCGTGGGGTGCTGCGGTCCGAGGCGGCGCAGACCGATCTTGAGCGCCTCGCCGAGCATGCCCGGCAGTCCCGGGTCGCGGTGCTGTGCTTCGAGAAAGACGAAAGCCGCTGCCACCGGCAGGTCGTCCTGGAGACGGTCCGCAAGCGGGCCGCCGTGCCCGTAATTCCCCTGGCCTGACTTCACCCCCTCGCTCCTGTACGCGCCCTTGCCGGTGGCGCATGCCTCTCCTCCAATCGGATCGGGAGATCAGTGGAGGGGGCAACCATGGGATCGGGGATTTGGCAGCGCGCACGGATCATGATCACGGTCAAGACCTATCCGGAACTGTCCGCGAAGTACCACGAGACGAGCTGCGTGGCTGGCATACGGCTCGACCAGGGGGCGCCCCAGCATGTGCGGCTCTTCCCGGTTCCGTTCCGGCTGCTGAACGAAGAAAGCCAGTTCGCCAAGTATTCGATCGTCGAGGTCGACGTGCAGCGACACCATGGGGACCGCCGTCCCGAGAGTTTGCGCCCCAATCTGCAGACCCTCAAGGTCATCGAGCGCCTCGGGACAGCGGACGGCTGGCGCGAACGCTTCTCGCATGTTCGGCCCCTCGTGGCGCCGTCCCTGTGCTCCATAAAGCGGGACCAGGAGCTTCGGGGGACATCGCTTGGTGTCTTCCGCCCAGCGGAGTTCACTGGCTTCCGCTTCGCTCCTGCCGAGCCCTGGCCAGCTTCGAAGGCGGCCCTGGCAGATCAGTTGGATCTACTCGCGCAGGACCTTCGCCAACTGGAGTGGGTGCCACTTGAGTTCCGGTACAGCTTCCGATGCGCGGATCAGGAGTGCGGTGGTCACGACATGGGGCTGAGGGACTGGGAGGCGGGCGAGTCGTACCGCAAGTTCGTTCGCCACTACGGGAAGGACGGCGTTGAGGAGAAGCTTCGCGAGCGCTGGTTCGACCGGATGGTCACTCCGGAGAAGGCCGTGCACTGCTTCGTCGGGAACGTCGCGGCCCGCCCCAAGACGTTCCTGCTGCTGGGCCTGTTCTACCCGCGATGGGATGTCGTCGAGAACTTCCAGGAGAGCCTGTTCGACCTATGAGGGTGCGTACGCAGGATGGGGAACCCGTGGCCACCGTCCCCTGACCAAGGTCGTCGGCTGAACTGCCGCGTGCCGGATGCGGCCCTGCGGACCTGCCTGAATGCGGGCGTGCCATGCTGTCGTCAACGGAGCCTGGCTTGGCTCCAGTTGATCGTCAGGGGGAGCTGTGGCAGGGCGGGACCTTCGAACGTTGTTCAGCTCGAACGACCGGAGCATCGCCGCCAGTGAGGCATTCACGAACCGGCAGGCACAGTGGCAGGCCGTGACTGCCGGCCTCGCCGAGCACATACGGCACGTGACCTGTGCGGACTTCGACGTGGAGGACCTGGAAGCTCCCCGCCGCAACATCCTCGTGTTCCACGGTGTGGGCGGGATCGGCAAGTCCACGCTCTCCCGCAAGATCGAGGCATCGCTGGCCCGCAGCGAGCACCGCCCGGCGCAATGGGAATCGCCATCCCACCCCGAGGAGCGGACTCTGCCGGTCCGTATCGATCTCTCGCGCGCCGCGGGCATGGATTTCGAACGCGTCATCCTCACCATCCGTCTTGCCGTCGCCGCGCTCGGCCGGCCAATGCCCGCATTCGACCTCGCCCTGCGCCGCTACTGGGAGCACAACTACCCGGGCGAAACGATCGAGGATCACCTGCGCCGGGGCGGGTTGCTGAGCCGCTTCAGCGCCGCTGCCGCGCTGCCCCAGCAGATGCAGTCCGCGCTCAGCGATGTCGCCCAGGCCCTGCTCCTGCCCGGCACAGTCGGCAGTGCGCTCGGGAGCGGGGCCGGAGCGCTCATCAAGGCGTTACGCGAACGGCGCCAGTCCGTACGCGCCCTAGCCGGCTGCTCCCGCCTGGCCGACCTCCTGGAGGCCGAGCCCGACCTGGAAGCCCTCAGCTTCTACCCGCACCTCCTCGCCTGGGACCTGGCCCAACTCCCGACCGGCAAGAGCCCACTACCCGTGATCCTGCTGGACACCTTCGAGGACACCGGCGACCGCACGCACCGCGACTTCGAACGTCTGCTCCAACGCATAGTGTGGTTGATGCCCAACGCGTTCTTCGTCGTCACCGGACGCAACCGCCTCCAGTGGGCGGAGACGAGCCTGGAGGGGCAGCTCGACTGGACCGGGCCGCACGCGTGGCCCAGTCTCGCAGCCGACACGGAACATGTGGGGCGGGCTTTATCGGGCCGTCAGGTCCTGATCGGCGATTTCTCTCCCGAAGACTGCGAGGACTATCTGGTCCGCAGGCTGAGCCGCGACGGGCAGCCGCTGATCGACGAACCGGTCCGCCGGATCATCATCGACCGCTCCCACGGGTTGCCTCTGTACCTGGACCTGTCAGTCATGCGTTACCTGGAACTCCGACGCGGCGGCGGACAGCCGCAGGTCAACGACTTCGACCACGACTTCCCCGCCCTGATCGCCCGTACCCTCAGCGATCTGACCGTCGATGAGCGCCACGTGCTCCGCTCGGTCAGCCTGCTGAGCGCGTTCTCTGTGCCCTTGGCCACCCAAGCCGCCGACATGGACCACGACGCGCCCGCCCTACGGCTGTCCGAGCGCCCCTTCATCCGGGAGTCCTCTTCCGGTGTGTGGCCCTTCCATGTCCACGACCTGATCCGCTCCGCCATTCGCAACGCGGACGACGGCAGTGACGACCGGTGGTCGGAGCAGGACTGGCGGCGCGCGGCCCAACGAGCCTTCCACGCCCTGGAATCCCAGTGGCGCCAGGACCTGCGACACGACCGCGCCGTCCTGGTCGGCTGTCTCCAGCAAGGACTGCTCCTCGCACGGGACTTCCGTCTCGGTCTCGACTGGCTCGCCGATGCCGCATTCCAGTACGTAGGGGACTCCGTCTGGGAACCACTGGCGCTTCCCGCCGCCGATGCCACGTCGTCGGGTGGCCTGCAGACTGCTGCAGATGCCCTGGTGGAAACGCTGAGCGCCATCACCCGACGCCAGCACGAGCACCGCGAACGCACGACCAGTCGACTCTCGGCCGTCCTCGCCTCGGAGCTGCTCCCCGATGACCTGGTCGAACTGGCCACGTACTACCTGGCGAAGGCCCAGCGAGACCTCGGTCTGACCGATGATTCGCGTCGCGGGATGCAGCGCGTCGCCTCCGCCGACGGTCGGCTCGCTTCCGCGGCTAGGCGCGGCCTGGCACACCTGAGCCGACTGTCCGGAGACTTCCCGACCGCGGTCGAAGCCGCGGGGAGGCTGGGCTGGGAAGGGCGGCACCATCGGGTGTTGGGAGACGTGTGGTGGGTGCAGGGCGACATGGAGCGGGCGATAGCCGCCTACCTGGCAGGCCGGAACGAAGCTGAGGAGCACGGTGTGGTCGGCGAGACCGCCATGGTGCAGGCGCATCTCGCCTTCGCCGTCTCCTTCTCCGATCCGCTTCGGGCCGATGACGAACTCGAGCTGGCGGAACGGCTGTTGTCCCACCTCAGCCTGCGCTCCAGCGAGATGACCGCTCGCATCGCCGTGCTCGTCCGCGACGCCGGGTTCGCCGCCGACGTGCCCGGCCGGGCGGCCGTACTGCTCGCCGAAATCGGTGTCTCCGGCATTGCCTACGCCGCGGCGAAACTGCAACTGGCCCTGTGCTTCCACCACGCCGTCCTCGACGCCCAGGACGACCTCGCCACCGCGATCACACGCCTGCGCGAACTCACGCAGAGCGGCGACTACGCCTACTACGTCGACATCGCCCACTTCATGGCCGGCCTTCCGCTTCCCGAGCACACCGCGCGAGCACGGTGGATCGACGGAGAACAACAGACCCGCGAACGATGGCGCAACCTGGTTACGACACGTCGCAATCAGCTCGCCACGCCTCGTTAGGTTTTCCACACATGCGCACATCGCTGGTCAACGAGGCGCGACTACGATCGCCGGTCATGGACTGGCTGGAGCGCACCGCGAAACTGAGGCAGTGGACCAGAAGCGGGACCCGCGCTCCGCACAAGCCATTGCTGTTGCTGTACGCCCTCGGCCGGTTCCAGCGGGATGCCGCTGGCGAACTGCGGTACAGCGCGGTGGAGGAGGATCTGCAGCGGCTGCTGACCGAGTACGGTCCGCCGAACAGGACGACTCCGGCCTACCCGTTCCACCACCTGGTGAGCGACGGCGTGTGGGAGGTGCGCACCGATCGCGGACCGGGCAGCCCCGGCAGCGGGGTGCGGGAGTTGCGGGCCGCGGGGGCCGCGGGGCGGCTGACGCCGGAGCTGCGGGCGGCGCTGCGGCGTGAGCCGGCGCTGCTCGGCCGGATGGCACGGGTCCTGCTCGACCTGCACTTCCCGCCTTCGCTCCACGGCGACCTGTGCGAATCCGTCGGCCTGGAGCTGGAGCCGGCGGAGACCGGACAGCTCTCGGCCACCGTGCGGAGGCGGCGGGATCCGCGGATGCGGGAGCGGGTCCTGACGGCCTACGAGTACCGGTGCGCCTTCTGCGGCTACGACGGCAGGATCGGCGTGGTGCCGGTCGGGCTGGAGGCCGCGCACGTGCGCTGGTGGGCGTTCGACGGACCGGACGACGTCGACAACGGACTGTGCCTGTGCTCGCTGCACCACAAGCTCTTCGACAAAGGCGTCCTCGGTGTCGACGAGAGCCACCGCATCCTGGTCTCCCAGCGCTTCGTCGGCCACAGCCCCGCCGCCCGCGAACACGTCATCGCACTCGCCGACCGCCCACTCATCGGACCTCAACCGGGCGCCCACCCCATCGCCGCGATCCACCGCTCCTGGCACACCAGCCAGGTCTTCCACGGCAGCCCACGCCCCGCCACGGCCGCCTGACCGTCGAATCGTCGACCGCGGCCCACCGGTAAGGAGTGCACCGCCACCCGCCGAGGATCCTCCGTCAGATGCCGTTGACCTTTCGGCCGTTACTGCCGACGCCCTGGCTAAAGCTGTCGTGTGCGCAGGATCTCGAAGGTCCTGCGCACACGATGAAGCGCCAGTGGAAGACCGAGCCCTTCTGAGGCCCGTTCAGACGGCCGGAGGGATCCGTTCTGGCGTGCTCAGTTCATCCGCTTCAGGTCCCGGGCGCTCATGCCGAACAGCACATTCGGCTGCTCGTACTTGAAGGTGTAGCCGGCGACGAGAGCGGCAGCGATGAACACACCATTGGTGACGTACCTGCCGGTTGCCCGCTGCATCACGTGTTTCACGGTGTAGCTGCTGACGGTAGGGGTCTTGATCGGCGTGATGTTCTCGCGCAGCCACGCTGCGGTCTCCATCACCATGACCACGCCTCCGGCCAACTCCTCGCGGCCGACCGCAAGTTCGGTCCGGCGCTGCTCGGCCGTTTTGCGAAGGGGATTGAAGACGCCGATGCCGAAGGAGTTGAGCCGCGGATGCTGCTGCATCACCTCGGCCAAGGCAGCGATCTGTCGGCGGGCCACCAGATATACCGTTCCGGTGGTTGCCTGGTGGGCGTGAATCTCAGCCTTGCGGCGACGGTCCCTGGTCATCGTGCGCTCCATCTGGCGGGACGCCCCACGTCCACCCCGCCGCGGATACTTGGATGACCTGGCGGAACGCTGCTGCGCGATTCGGGGAACCTTGTCTTCGCCGCCACGATGGACGTGGGCCATCATGACTCGGAGCGGGCAGGCGCGATCTGCCATGCTCAGCGTACGCCCCAGCCCAGCCCTGTCCCCGCAAATCGGGGAGATCCGCCGCCGCCATACCAGTACCACCACCAAGACCACCGAGCCGCACGCGTCGCGCGCTAGAGGGCTCCATTCGAGGTAACCGGAGCCCGTCTCCCGACCATCAGGCCATCGTCGTGGCGCGAGCGCGCAGCAGCCGATCGAGTACGGCGACCGGCGAGCGCGGGTGCAAGCCACGCCGGGCATCGAGCGCTGCCTCCCACTGCTCGGTCAGGCCGGCCTTGAGACGCTCGCGCATGCCAGGGGTCACGTGGGCGTAGCGGGCCGAGACCGAGCCGTCGATGTGGCCCATGCGCTCGTCCATCAGCACCTTCTCGGTGCCGAGATCCTCCATGTGCGTGCGGTGGGAGTGGCGCAGGCCGTGCGGGGTGAGCCCTCTGGCGACGGGCAGCCAGCAGGCGTCCGCCCGGCCTTGGGCGTTGCGGCCTCGGACCGGGATGCCGGGCCAGGGCTCGCCGAGCAGCGGGACCGGGCGGGCCTCCTGAGGTGCCTTCTTCGGATACCAGCCGGAGGTGGCCGGCGCGAACAGCCAGGTGGCGAAGCCATTGCGGCGCCAGTGGGCGGCGTTCTCCGTCGGGACGCCTCCTCGGACGAACTTCAGCTCGGCTATGGCGCGTTCAACACGGACGCGGGTGTCCTCCCGTACCCGCTCGGGGTGGTTGAGAACATTGGACACAGTGCCGCTGGAAACCTCCGCGCGGCGAGCGACGTCCACGAGCTTGGCGCCCGTGTGCCCGCCGGTGCGAGCGGTGCCCTGGCCACGGAACACGTACCTCTTGCCGTGGCAGGCGCACGGCGCCGGCTTCGTACGGGCGATGTGGTCGGCGACCAGGGCCGACAACCAGTCCGTCACGTCGATGGTGCGGTAGCTGTCATCCTTGGGCGGGCAGCGGATCAGCTCGCCCGAGTCCAGCTCGTACAACTGATGCTCCACCCGTACGGCGTCAGGTCGTGCGAACTCGGTTTCCAAGCCGACGATTTCGCCCCACCGCATGCCCGTGTATCCCTTGAGGATCACGGCGACGAACTCGTCGTCGCGCCCGGACAGCAGGGCCGCGCGTTCGGCGATGAGCAGCAGGCCGAGCGGATCGGTGATGACCTTCTCGGGTCCCCGGTCACGGGAACGGCCGGCGCGCTTGCCGCGTCCGCGTCGTTTGGTGGCCGGGTTGGCGGCGATGAGGCCCTCATCCACGGCGTCGGCCAGGATGAGGTGGAGCGTCGAGCGCCAGGTCTTGACGCTGGATGCGGCGTAGACGGACTTCTCCCGCTTCTCCCAGGTGTCCACGTCTGTGCGGAGGATGCCAGCGAGGGCCTTGTCCTCGAACTCGGGGAGCAGGTGCTCCTCGATGTGGCGCCGGTAGTTCTGCATGGTGGATGCGGCCAGGTCCTGGGCGTCATACCAGCGACTGGCGTACTCGCCGAAGGTCTCCTGTCCGGCGGACGGGTCGCGCCAGGTGCCGCGCCGGACCCTGGCCTCTTCCTCGTCTGCGGCCTGCTTCGCCTCGCGCTTCGTGGCGAACTTGACCACCGCACCCGTCGGGTCGGCGACAGTGCCGTACTTGCCTTCGCTGACTTTGTACCTGCCGCGCCAGTAACTGCCGCGTTTCTCGGCGAAGCCCATGCCTCGTACTCCCTCCTTCCTGTGGTCTGCCGTGTCGTGCTAGGCCGCAGTGCCGTACTGGGACCTGCGGGGCGGTCGGGCCTGGAGACGTTGTGCGGAGGGCATCGGGGACTGGGGCAGTCGCCCCGTACGCGATGACGTAGTTGTTGGCGCAGGCAGAGGCATCCGGGAAGGGATGCGCTGCGCGGACTGCGGGGCCGGCTCTTCATGAATGCGGATGATCTCGGCGAGGTGTCCGGCGGTGAAGCGGTATGCGCGACCGACCCGCGTGTGCGGTATCAGACGCCTTCGCGCACGGTCCTTGACCCACCAGGCGGAGCAGCCGAGCGTCTCGGCGATCTCCTCGGGGCGGTAGAGGCGAGGCAAGGCTGATTCGTCCTCGGTGCGGGAAAACGGGCGTGTGAGAGCAGGCGGCGTTGCGGTGTGGTGCAAAAGGGGTGGATTCCTAACTCTGTGGCAGGCGTACTCGGTCAGCGGCGCTGACCGAAACTCGTCACGGGGCACTCGACCTCCTGCAGCAGCACGAGGGGCGAGACAAGGAGGGCTTGGGCGAGGGCGACGAGGTCGTCGATGTCGCAGCGGCGTTGGGCGCGTTCGATGCGAGACAGCATCGTGTTGGTCATCGGACGGCCGAGGGCACTGACGCGGGCAGCGAGCTCGCGCTGGGCAAGGCCGCGTTCGGTGCGGAGGATTTCGATGGTGCGGGCGGTCCGTATTCCGGCCGGTCCGATTTCCAGGGATCGTGCTGCCATGACTCCATTTGTAGCTTCCATTCGCCGGTTTGGTTAACCGGCGATCGTCGGCTATGTTGCGCCCGGCGGACGGCGGGGACTTACCGCTGGGCTGGGTTCCAGGTATCCGGTCGGCGATACCTTCGCCAACCCGATGACATGCTCTGACGTGCGGTGTTGTGTTGTAGCTCGCGCTCATAGCAGGAGTCAACAGGTTCCCGATGTGATGCTTCTGTCTTCACCTGACGGTCCATTATTTCGGCAACCGCCGATCCGGGTTTATTCTTTTGATGATGCCGTACAGCATCCGTTCGCCGTCAGCTGTCTGATTTCCCGGCGGAATGCTGGACTTGTGCGGCATGGATGTGGCTGTCTTGGCTATACGACGCCACCACCCCTCCCCGTGCACCGCCCGACAAGGGCCGACTGCACTCCCATGCCCTGACCTAGGAGCCGCCGCCCGATGAGCTACGACGCCCGCGAATGGGTGTGGGATCACAGCCGCAGCAAGGGCACCGCCCGCATGGTTCTCGCCCTGATCGCCGACCGGTGCCGCGACCGGCACTGCGTCGCGTACGCGTCCGTGGCCACCCTCATGAAACGCGCCAATGCCTCCCGCACCGCCGTGCGCGATGCGCTCGCCAAGTTGATCGCCGACGGCGAGCTGGTGCCGCTCCCCGACCGCAAGGGGCCCCGGGGAGAGACGTACTACTGCCTCCCAATCGCCGCCCGGTACCTCGCCGATGAGCCCCGGGAGAGGGACCGGAATCCGGCACCCCAAGGGGGTCGGAATCCGACCCTCGGGGGGTCTGAATCCGACCCTGCCGAGTCCTTCGAGAGGGGATCGGAATCCGGCCCCGGGGAACAGAATCCGGCCCCCAGGGGGTACGGATTCCGACCCGAGGGGGGTGCGGATTCCGACCCCCAGAACAGAAGAGAACCGAAGGTGAACGGTAAGAGCAGCAGCTCTGCCCCGCTCATCTCCGCCACCGAGTGGCAGATCGACGACAACGCCCGCGCCTGGCTCCAGCACGACGGGCATCTCGACCGACTCGGCGAACACGCCCTGCACGCCGCCGACGCGAAGTGGCGCACCTACCGGAGCTCGTGGGATCCCCGCACCGCCGACGCGTGGGCCGCCGACTGGCGCGCGTGGATCGCTCGGGAACACACCCCCACCCCCGGCCGCCCGAGCCTCTACGCCCTGCCCGGTGGCACACCCACCCCCACCTCAACTAACGGCATGACGCGCTCCGAGGCGCACATGGCCGCCCTGCTCGCCGCCCTCGACGAGCCGACCGGAACGGAGTAAGCCGCCTTTGGACCGACGCGAAGTCGCCGCCGTCCTCGCCTACATCGGGCGCCTCGATCCCCGCACCGCCCGCACTGGCACGGGCGATGCCCGTGACCAAATCGTCCAGTGGCAAGAACTGCTTAGCGACGTGCCCTTCGCCACCGATCACGGCTGGGACGTCCGTGAGGCGATACGGGCCCACGTCCTGGACTCCCCGTACCCGATCCTCCCGGTGGACGTCGCCCGCAAGTGGCGCGCCTACCGCCGCGACCGCCTGGACCGGCACACCGACCCCACCCCGGCCGCCGACCCGGACAACCCCGCCGCCTGGCGCACCGAACTCCTCGGCACACGACACGCCGTCGCCACCGGCATAGCCGCGCCCTCCCCGCACCGACAGCTCACCGGGGGCCCGCACCGGGACATCGATGCCCGCCTCGCCGCCGTCGGATCACCCATCCCGCCAGCAGTCCGAGCGGCACTCGCCCCCTACCGGCCCGCGCGTGCCGCCCGCGAGGCTGTCGTCGCCGCAGGACAGCCCGATGCTCTCAGCGTCCCGTGCCAGTGGTGCCACGCAGACAAGGGCGAGCCCTGCCGCAGCCGACGCCTCGGCCTCGACGGCCACGCCCGGGGCAACGCACCACGCACGAGGCCGCACCCCACCCGCGTGGACCTCGCCATGGCGGAGCTGGCCCGGTAGAACGCAGCGTGACCAGCGGCTGCCGTATCGGCGCCGACGCCTGACCAACGGCGCCTTCGCCATCCCCGCTCCACCATCGCGACCAACCCAAGCTCGCTGCTCCCGCTTCGTACTCCCCACCCTGGAGATATCTGACTTGCCCTCCCCCACCCTGATACCCCCGGCCGCCGTTCCCAGCGGCGACTGCCTCCGCTCCCGCATTGCGCGGCGCGGGGCTCGCCTCAGCCGCCGCGCAACCGTACGCGCCGAGGGCCACCGCACGAACCGCGGAGCACGCTTCACCCTCGTCGTCGGCCTGATGGCCGTAGTCCTCATGGCCTTCCGAGTCTCGTGGAACGCCCTGTCCGACATTGCCCGCGCCATCGGCGCCGACCCCACCGCCGCCCTGCTCTACCCGATCGTGGTCGACGGGCTGATGGCCCTCGCGCTGATCGCCACACTCGTGCTGCCCGATGCCGACCGGAAGTTCGCGCTGCGGGTCCTGGCGACCTACACGATCGCCAGCCTCCTGCTGAACTACGTGCACGGCCTCACCCCGGCACTGCACACCACGCCGACCCGGTGGGGCCGACTGACCGACTGGACACCGGCGAACTGGGCCCTCGTGCTGCTGGCTACCTCGCTACCGGTCGGGTCGATCTACTTCGGGTCGGACCTCGTCGCGAAGGTGCTGCACCACAACCCCGAGCCGGCCGACTCTGCCGAAGCGGTTGGCCGACAGCCCGGCGAGCAGGCTGCACGGTCGGGCTCTGACCAGGCCAAATCGGCCCCGGAGCAGCCGACCGAGTCGGCCCCCGCAAAGGCCGCCGAGACTCCCATGCCGAGGCCGACCGAGGCCGACCAAGCGGCCGCCGGCTCTACCCGACCACCCCGGTCGGCCGCCTCGGTTGAGTCGACCGGAGCCGCCCCACGCCGTGCGAGGGGTCGGGTCCCGGCCACCGCCAAGTCGGCCACCGACCGCACGCGCACCGACGCCGAAGTCCTCGCCGAGGCCCGGCGCCTGACCGCCGACTGGAGCGACGACCGGTTGACCGCCGAGCGCCTGCGCAACGAACTCAGGATCAGCCAGACCCGCGCCCGCGCCCTGCGCAACCAGCTGCAGACCGAGCGCACCGACCGGCCAGACCCCATCCCCTACGGCGGCTCCAAGGCCGAGCCTCTCGACGGACCCGACGCAGCCGCAGCCGCCTCCGAGCGCCAGAGGCATCTCGACACCACCCCCGTCGGCACCACATAAGCCTCGGCGATCCCTCAAACGCACCGGCCGCCTCACCCTTCCGGCTCACCCCGTACCCCGAGCAGACAAGCCCAGGGCACGGGGATTGCGCACAGCGAAGCACCCCAGCAACAGCACCCCACGGAGAACCGACCCATGCACGACCCGAACGACGAACTCCCCATCCCTCAGCAGGAGATGAGCACCGGCCCCAACAGCCCAGCAAGTTGTACCGGAAGCGATGCTTCCGGGATTCCCGCCCCGAGGGTGGCGGGAACAGCCCGGCGCCAGGGGGCACCGGACAGTCAGGCTGCGACCGAGGGCGGACCGCAGCAAGGACGGAGGCGGCAGGCCGAGTCCGTGTCGACCAGACGTCAGCGCGCTCGTCTGCCGAAGCCACGCAAGCGACTGAAGCAGCCCAGCTGCCGTATGAACGACACCGAGTTCAAGCGATTCACCGACGCCGCCGCCCACTGCCAGATGTCCAACGCCGCCTTCCTCGCCTACGCCGCCGACAAGGCCGCCCGCGACCTGAACCGCACCGCCGCCGAAATCGCCACCGAACGGGAAGTCATCAACGAGCTGTTCGCCGCCCGCCGGCACCTGGGCCGCATCCACGGCCTGTTCAACCAGATCGCCAAGGCCCTCAACTCCGGCGCCGACGCGCCCCACCTGGACGCCATGGCCCAAGCCGTCGGCAACGCCGCCCGCCGCATGGAGGACGCCGCCGATGCCCTGCTCGCCCACCGCGACGGCGGTGCCCCTGAGTGATCCCCAGCATCCACGACCGTGGCAGCGAGACGATCGGCCTGATCCACTACCTCTACGGGCCCGGCACCAAAGAGGAGCACATCGACCCGCACCTGGTAGCCGCCTTCGACCCGCTCACCCCCGACCCCGGCCGCGACCCGAAAGCCACCTACGAACAGCTCCAGCGCCTGCTCGACCAGCCCGTCAACGCCCTGCCCGCCGACAAACGCCCCGAGAAGCACGTATGGCACCTGTCCGTGCGGGCCGCCCCCGAGGACCCGATCCTGTCCGACGAGGACTGGGCGGCCATCGCCCGCCGCATGGTCGCCACCACCGCCATCGCCCCCGACGGCGACGAAGCCGCCTGCCGATGGGCAGCCGTCCGGCACGCCGACGACCACATCCACATCATCGCCACACTCGTACGCGACGACGGCCGCCGACCCCGCCTGCACAACGAGGCCCGCCGCGCCCAAGCCGAATGCCGCCGCGTCGAAATCGACTACAACCTGCGCCGAGTCCCGCCCGGGGACGGCACCGCCGCCAAGCCACCCACCAGCGCCGAACGGCACAAGGCCGAACGCGAGGGCCGGGACCGTACCGCCCGCGAGGAACTGCGCGAGACCGTGCGCCGCGCGGTGGCCGGCGCGAGCAGTGAGGAGGAGTTCCTCGATCGCCTCAAGGGCGCCGGACTTCTCGTACGCACCAAGGTGCTGCCCTCCGGCGACTTGCAGGGGTACAAGGTCGCCCTGCCCGACGACCGAAACGGCGACAAGGAGCCCGTCTACTACGCCGGATCCACCCTCGCCCCCGACCTATCCCTGCCCCGCATCCAGCAACGCTTCACCACCGACCCCGCCCCACGGGATACCAACGACAGCGAACGACCGGAACGCCCCACAGCGTCATCGGCGCCTGCCGCGGCCCGGCGCACCGCCACTCATGCGGCCTGGGCGGCCCTGCTCGTCCTCGACGCGAACGGCGATGATGGCGCGGCTGCCGCCCAGATCGCCGCCACCGGCGAGGTCCTCGACGCCCTCGCCAAGACCTCCGCCCTCTACAATCGCAACGAACTACGCCAGGCGGCCCGGGAGTTCGAGCGTGCCTCCCGTTCCCACACCCGAGCCGAGTTCCGCCACGCACAGGACCTGCGCCGGGCAGCCCGCAACCTGGTTCACAGCGGGCCCGCGCTCGGCCGGGGCGAGGACGGCGCCAGCACCGCGATGGTCCTGGACACGCTGATCTTCCTCATCATTACAACGGCCCACTGGCACGCCCAGCGACAGCACGCCCAGCAGGCTGAGGCCGCCCGCCGGGCCGCCGTGCACCTGCGGGCTGCCTACCAGCAGGCAGCCGTCGCACCCCTCACCGTGCTGCGCGAACGTGGCCGCCGTATCGCCCCGTCCCTGCGCCGTCACTACGTCGGCACCGTGCGCGCCGCCCTACCCGACCTCGCCCGGACCATCCTGGCCGACCCCGGCTGGGACGCCTTGGCCGCCACCCTCGCCGACGTCACGCAGGCGGGCCACAACGCGCAGGCTCTCCTTGCCGAGGCCGCAGCCAACAGGGAACTGGACACCGCCGATTCCATCAGCGACGTCCTCGTCTGGCGCCTGCGCCGCACGGCTGGCCTCCCTGCCTACGCCCCCGCCGCGGAACTCACCCCAGCCAGCAGCATCACGAACCGTCACGCCAGTGCACCACACTTCGCAATGCCCTCGGTATCACGCGCGCCGCGCCGCTGAAGGACCATCGCCGACACGCTAATGCCACCGAGTGCGCGCTGTACGTCGGGCTCGACCGGCTCTCCCGGTCGGGCCCGCAGCATGCGCCTGTACCAGGCCATCTATGACGTGCTGGAGGGTCAGGTCGAGCTCCTCGTCGGCGTGACCCGGGCCGGACGGTGGCTGGTTGTGGGCCGGCTACAGGAGCGGCGGCAGAACGCCGTGATCGGCACGACTACCTGCGCCGTGCGCGTGACCGCGATCGGGCTGGAGATGTCGGAAATGGGCAGCGGCTGGTGACCGGTGCACCGGTCACCAGCCGCTGCCGCCCGTGCCTCGGCGACGGGCACCTCCCGCCGCACCGCTGCTACGGTCGCGACCATGAGGCTCTCCGTCTCCACGGATCAGGCTGTTGATCTACGGGTACAGCCGGTTAACGATGTCCTTGATCGCGTCGAGCGGTCTCTGCAAGTGCACTTGCTCCCGGACACCGTGGTACGCAAACGCCGATCCGTGGGGGCCAGGACGGGCCGTGGCACCTGGGTGCGGATCGAGCGGCGCTTGCTCGACAAGATCCCCGATCAGGGGTGGAACGGCACTGAAAGTGCCGCCCGCCTAGAGGGCATCGCGCAGCCCGAATGGCACGGGTACGTGGTCTGGCGGGACACGGACGCGCCAGCGATGTGGCGAGCCGACGAAACCGAGCTCCTGCCGGGAGACCCCGTCGGAAGCGCCATCTTGAGTGAAGCCCCGGAGCTGCCGGATGACTGGTGGGAGGCGTTGAACGCCTCGCTGGACTCTCTGGCGGCACAGAGCACAACGCGGGTCGCCACACCGGACACCGTCACCATCACCCAGACCCTCGTCACCGAGTCCATCCGCGGTGTCTTCTCCGGTGACTTCGATACGACCGTCGAGCGGTGGGTACCCGCCCACGCGGACCTGAACTGGGCGAACGTGACCGCGCCGACGTTCAGCCTCTTCGACTGGGAAGACTGGGGTAACGCGCCGCTGGGGCTGGATGCGGCCTCGCTGTGGGCGAGTTCCCTTGCTGTCCCGGCTCTGGCCGATCGCGTACGGCACGAGCGTCAGTCTGACTTCGAGAGCCGGGACGGCAAGGTGATGACGTTGTTCGCCTGCTCGAAGATCCTCGGCCCGTACGCGCATCCGGAGGATCCTCGGCTGGAACTCGTTCGATGCATGGCAGAGCGGGTTATCCAGGAGCTTCAGGCGGGCTGAACGCGCGAGCGGTTTTGCAGGAGACTCCGGTACCACTGGACCAACCGCTCCTCGGCTTTGCTGACGAGTTCGTCGAGATAGGTGGGTTCGTCGGGTCCCACAGCGAGGAAGCCGACCCGCGAGAGGTCATAGGCAGCGCTGAACGCCGCCTACACACAGGAGAGTTGGCTATCGCCCCAGCGGAAGTCGGCAGCACCGCGTTCCGAGCGGTCATCATCCTGTTCGACGAGCACCTGTGGGAGGGACTGGTGCCCTTCGGCGTCAACTCCCGTGACCGCGGCCTGCTGTACGTCGACGATGTGCCCGCACTGGCCACGCTCCTCAACGTGCCCGAAAACTTCTTCTGCAGCGATCCACGGGCCTTCACCGACACCGACGGCGCGCTGACCACACCCTGACTACTCCTGCCGGCCTGCGCGGTGGGTGGGGGTTCCGTGAAACGACTTACGGATCCCCGGGCCACGAACGGCTGTTGTGCAGGAGTGGCTAGCCCGCGGTGAGATCGCCGGAGAGGCTGATCTCGATGGGGCGCTTCAGCTTGCTGCCGTATTTCCAGTCCAGGACGCCGTCGTGCTGGAGGCGTCCGACGACGATGCCTGGGGCGATGCCAGCCCGGCGGGCGAAGGCTGTGATGTTGGTGAAGGGCATTGGGCGCTGGGCGAGTTGCTTGTAGGCGGCCGCGTGCTCGGGCGGGATGAGGGTTTCCCTGGCGAAGGCGTCTGCCTCGTCCTCGCTGCGGTCTCCTTCGGGGGTCGTGTCGTCGTCACGGCTCGTGTTGTCGATGAAGGTGAGGCGTTTGCCGTGCAGGAGGACATGGCCGAGCTCGTGGAAGACGGTGAACCAGAAGTGGTCGTCCTTCTTGAACCGGCCGCTGAGGGCGACTCCGACCTTTTCCGGGGTGAGCCATCGGGTGACGCCGGAGACGCGACTGTTGGGGGGCGCGGCAACGAACACCACCGCGACGCCGGCTCGGGCGCAGAGGCGCGGGATTTCGGTGCGCCAGATGGCGGGTTCCTCGATGGTCAGGGCGCGCAGCTGGGGAAGTAGCTCAAGCAGGGCCGCGCGGTCGTAGGGTGCGCAGGGGATTTCGCGTGCTCTGAGTTCGGCCTGGCGCAGCCAGACAGCGGTGGCGTAGTCGTCGGGCGTGAGGACGGTGGAACGCCGGAAGGCAGTCCGGTAGCTGCCCCACACGTTCTCTGCAACCTCGGGGTCGGCGACTCCGAAGAACGCCAGCAGACGCTCGAGATTGTCCACCGTGCGCTCTTTGGTCGGCAGGATGCCCCGCTTGACCAGCTCCTGCAGGGAGAAACGGTCGAGCCAGTCTAGGTGGTGGCTGAGAGCTTCACGGCTCTGGGTGCGGCTGACGTGGGTGCGCCAGGTGGCCTCCATCTGGTTCCACAGGGAAGCCGAGATTCCGACGGCCCGCTCCAGCAGAAGGGCAGTCTCGGGGGTGAGGACGGCGCTCCCCTGGACGATCTGGTTGATGTGCTTGGTCGACAGCCCGGTGCGGCGGGCGAGGTCCGCCTGGGGGATGCCGAGGGCGTCGAGTTGTTCTTTCAGCGTGTCGCCCGGAGGCAGGGCTTCATCCGGGGCGAACGGGTGCGGGGCAGGGGGCGGAGTCACGTGAGTGCCTCTCGGTCGGCGAGGCTGCGGGGCGGGCCTGGTGGCGGGGTCAGGGGCGATGGATTGCTGCGATGAGCACAGCGCGTACGGCGTGCTCGTTCAGGGCGCCGTCGTCGAGGATGACGGGCGGGTCGTCGCGCGGGCGGACCACGAGATCGCCGTGATCACCGAGCGACACCAGCAGAGTGAAGCAGTCCCCGTTGGTGGCGGGCCGCAGCCGCGCGGCCGCAACCTGCCGCAAGTCAGCCAGGTGAGCTGCGGCCGCCATCTGGCCAAGACGCCGAAGCAGGGTGGTCGCCCCGTCGAGGCCCAAACGGTTCCTGCGGGCATGGCCGTTGTTGCAGACGCGGGCGAGCTCGGCGTCCTCGAAGACGATCTCCACCAGCGACCCCAGAATCCTTTTCCGTGCACCTACTGCTTCCATGTTATCCTGCCGATCAAGCTCGGCAAGGTTTTATGCACCTGTTGGGTAAATGAAACTGCGGAGTAGGGTGTGGTCTGTGCTACCGCAGACCACCGCAGGAGATCGGAAGGACAGCCCATGGCAGGCAAGAGCAGCGCATCCAACGGCAAGCGGGGCCGCAGTGCCATCACGGGCCGGTTCGTGAAGCAGGCCACCGTGAAGCGGCACCCGAAGACAACGACCAACGAGAGCACCGGCAAGGGCGGCAGGAAGAAGTAGGCCGCCAGCCCCTCCCGACCGACCTCGCATTGTCAGTGGTGTGAGGCACGCTCAGCAGACCAATGCAGTCACAACCAGGACCGGAGGGCCCGATGGCTCACCTCAAGCAGCAGTTCAAGGACGCGCTGAGCTCCATCGAGCCCGGCGACGACAAGACCAACGCGCCAGAGGCGCATCGCCTCGTCCGTGACGCCCTCAAGACTGAGTCCAAGCTCGCCGAGTACGGCGTCAGCCCGGTACTGATCGGCTCCTACAAGCGCAACGTGTCGATCCGCAGGATCAAGGACGTCGACGTGTTCGTGCGCCTACCCGATGTTCCGAGCGACGTCACGTCGACGGACATCCTCGACAGGTTCTTCAAGGTCCTGCATGCAGAGTTCGGCACCGACGCCGACGGGCACCGGCGCACCAAGCGTCAGGACCGGAGCCTGCAGGTCTCCTTCCCGGAATATGACCTCTACGTCGACGCGGTGCCCGCCCGCCCCTACGGCGACGGAACGTGGGAGATCCCCCAGAAGGGCGACGAGAACGAGTGGGTGCGCACCAACCCCGACGGGCTGACGGACCTGTCGAGCACGATGAACGCGGACCACGACGAGTACTACGTACCGACCGTCAAACTGCTTCGCCAGACGCGTCGCGCCCTGCTCGGCACGAAGAAACCCGGCGGATTCTTCATCGAGATGGCCGCCTACCAGGCGTTCGCCTCAGGCGCAGTCTCGGGCGACGACCAGGCGGAGTACTACGTCTCTGCCCTCCGGGAGGTCAGCAAGATCATAGATAGCTTCGTGACCTACGGCATCGCGGTGACCGACCCCACCCTGCCCGGACACACCATCCGCATCCGCGCGACCGACGACGAACTGGACACCGCGCGTACTCGGTTCACCGACGCCGCAGCGTCGGCAGAAGCTGCGCTCGCCGAGGAGGACGCGGGCAAGGCCGCGCTGACATTCCGGAAACTGCTGGGAACGAACGGCGATGGAGACACGGTCTTCCCGATGCCCCCCGGCTTCAACGAGGACGGCAGCAAGAAGGCATCCGCGATCTCGCCCGGCGCCCGCGTCGTGCCTGCCGGCAAGAGGACCTTCGGGTGACCTCTGTCAGCTTCGACGAGTACGTCGCCTACGCGCGGCAGCACTTCGAGGAAGGCCTGATCCGCGCCGGGTTCAGCGAGGTTGAAGCAGGATGGGAAGGACCGGTCCCGCACTCTGCGGGCACGACCCGCGTCGTGATCGACCTGCCGCCCCGCTTCCCGTTTCGGCCGCCGAGGGTGGTGCCGGTCGATCACGACGCGGTGCCCTGGTCCTGGCACCGCGACCCGGACGGCGCGCTGTGCCTGGTTGCTGAAGAAGATCACGACGGGTTGTGGTGGATGGAGGCACCGGCGTTCCTCGAACACGTCACAGCGTGGTTCGAGCACGCGGACACCGGATGGACGGACGATCGGCCCGACCTCGACCTCGACCGGTACTTCCATCAGTCCGCGGACCGGCGCCTCTACCTCTACGACGACCTCGGCCAGTACCTCAACCGCTCCGTCCGCTTCAGCCCGGCCAGCAACAACACGATGCGGATCAGGCACGGCATCCGTCCCAGGAAGGCCCTCAAGCACAGCAAGGACCGCTTTGGGTACGTGGCCGATCTCGGCGAAGTCGACGTGCCGCCGCGAACCTGGGCAGACATCTGTGCCCGGCTCGGCTCGAACGCGGATCTGGACCGCAGAATTCGCCAGCAGTCGGTCGCGGTCGTCGTGCTGGTTTACCGACGAGGCACCCACGAGGGCGCGATCGTGCTGGACGTAGCACCCACGAAGGAGGGCGGCACGGCCGTCACACGTCTGCGCTCGGGCGCAGACACCGAGGCCGCGCGGTCCGCTCGCGCAGGCGTCCTCGCTGCCGAACTGCGTGAATCCAAGGTTGCCGTGGTCGGCGTCGGCGCTTTGGGCTCGTTCATCGCCGACATGCTGGTGCGCTCCGGTGTCCGTCACCTCACTCTCATCGACGACGATGTGGTCATGCCGGGAAACCTCGTCCGCCACCTCGTCGGCCCCGACGCAGTCGGACTGCCGAAAGCCGAAGCGGTCAAGCGACACCTCGTCAGGCACAACGAGGCGCTGGCCGCAGGCATCGACACCATCAATAGCACCCTTACCTCGGGTGCCGACGCGGTCGACCATTTGCGGAACCACGACCTCGTCGTGAACGCCACCGCCGACTTCGCCACCACCGCGCTCCTGCATGTAAGCGCCCTGACACTGGGCACACGGGTCCTGTCTGCGGCGCTTCAAAACGACGGCAGGACCTATCGCATCGACGTACTGCCACCGATCGACGCCGCAGCACCGCTGCCGCCTTCGACGACCAGAGCCGACACCGAGGCACCGCAACTGTTCGAAGCAGGCTGCGGAAGCCCGATCTCCCCAACGCCGCCCCACGCGGTGATCGAGGCAGCAGCGGCAACCGTCCGCCACGCCGTCGGACTCCTCGTGGACCGCCCCCTCCATCCTGCAGGGGAGACGCGCCACCTCCACTCCGCACCACAAGGGAGCCACCACCAGTGACCCGGCCGGCACCACGGATCGAGCTGCGCCAGGAGGCATACGAGGTCATCGCGTCCGCGACCGCGCAGCAGCTGCCGCGGGAAACGGGTGGCATCCTCCTCGGCTATCAGGAAGACGCCAACGTCGTTGTCACCCATGCCCTCGTGGTCGACGGACAAGGAGCGTCCACCCACAGGTACGTGCGCGATGACGTCAAGGCGAACACGCTCCTCGCAGAGTTCCTGGCCCAGCGAGCGGACGACGATCCAACCGGCTACGTCGGCGAGTGGCACAGCCATCCCGCACCGTCCGGACCGAGCCCGATGGACCTTGCCGCGATGCGGGCAATGGCCCGGGAGCACGACGGCCCGATCGCACTCCTCGTTTACGCTCCCGGCGGGACGGACCCCTTCTCCGGACTGATCACCCGGCGCCAACGATGGGGACGCGTCACCAGCAAGGCAGCAACGGTCCTTCCGCCACCGCAGAGATTCAAGGCGCTGGGGCCACTGCCCAAGGGCGCAGTCCGGCCTGACGGCGCGGTGTTCATCTCCTACCGGCAGTCTGACGGGTCCCCGCAGGCCGAGTCGATCGAGAACCTGCTCAGGGCGGCCGGTCTCGTCGTGTGGAGAGACCATACCGACCTGCGCGCGGGCACAACGACCGATCGCCTCGAACAAGCCCTGACCCAAGGGCTTTCAGCAGCCGTGCTCGTCGTGACACCGGACATCGTCCACAGCGACATCGTCCGAGAACGTGAGCTGCCTCGACTGCTCCAACTGGACGAGGACCCCGCCTTCAGCCTGTGCATCGCGAACAAGACCGCCAGAGCGGGAAGCGATACACGGTGCGACTACGACGCACCGGACCGACTCCTAAGAATCGCTCCCTCCCGGACCCTCGCCGACAAGAAGCAAAGCAACATGCTCCAGCCGTCCGGCGAGAGCGAGATCGTGCGCGACCTGCTGATGCACCGAGTCGAACAACGCAAGCCCGCCATTCACAGCCAGAACCGCGCCTTCACGATCCGAGTCCAGACCCGCCCCGCGCCCTTCGCCATGGACGCGGGCGAGGACGACCTGCACATCCGCATCAGGGCCGCCAGCGACGGGCGTCTGCCGTTGCGAGAGGGACTTCAGCTCCTGCAGACCACACTGCCCCTGACCAGCGACGCCGTCTATGCGGCCGGCGTGCAAACCGTACGCGTCTTTGGCGGAGCTCACCTGTCGGTAGCCCTGGCCTTGGGAGCCGCCCTGCCCGAGACCAAGATCGGCAATGTCGAGGTGGTCGACACCCGCGGCGCTCAGTGGACGTCTGCAGAAAGTGGTGACGACCCACTGACCAGCGAACTTCATACGCAACCAGTTGACCTCGAACAAGCGCAGACACCCGACAGCCACGACCGCGTCGCGATCTTCCTCAGCCTGACTGCCAATCCAGATCAGACCGCATTCGAGCAGCTCCTGCACGAGTCCAGCGACGGCTTCGCCGCGGCCGCCGTGATCTCCGTCGCCGGCGAAGACCGACTCGACCCGCGCGAGGCCGCACGCCTCAGCACGGCTGCCGCGCAACAGATCAAAGCGCTTGCCGCACACAGCGGCCGTGCGGAGGTGCATCTCGCTTTCCACGGCCCCTACACGATGGCTCTACTCGTAGGGCGATACCTCAACACACTGCGCACCGTCGTCTACGAGTGGGACGGTGCGACCCCTGGGAGGCCCCGCTACACCCCAGCTCTCGTGCTTGAGCCAGGTGTCACTGGCGGACCGATCACCGAGGTCCTGCTCGACCAATAGGCGTGGCGATGCACACGCAGCGTGCCAGCCGGTCTTGCTCCGCCTGGCTGGAGCAGTGCACCACGGGAATGTTGTTGAGCCAGGCGTTGATCCGGACGAGGTTGATCGCGGCTCCGGTGAGCTGGTGCTGGAGACTGGTATTGGCCATGCCGCAGTAGCGGGATCTACGCAGACTATGTGCCAGGACGGCCTCGAAGGTGGTGCTTTCAATGCCCGCGCGGATCTTGTAGCGCTCTTTCCATTGGACGGTCTTCTGCTCCTTGCGGGCCTGGTGGAGGGCGTCAGTACAGGGCCCCTGCGCCGTCTCTCTTCGATGGGCGCGGCCAGCCTGGGCGACCGCGCCCGCCCGCATCAGTAGGTGATGGCAAGCCGCACGGAAGGCCGGTCGATCACGGCCGCGTCGGCGAGTTCGCTGTCCGGTGTGTCCGCAGGGTAGGCGATGATCGCGGGTTCAACGGTCCTGGCCGGGCTCCAAGCACGGATCTGCGTGCAGATCCGTTCGGCGAGATCAGCACCGGACGGGCCGTAGCCGACAGCTCCGAGTCGGAACCGGGGTTCGGCACCCACGTTTTCGGCAGCGCGCTCCAGGGTGAGGTACGCGATCGAGTCGCCCTCGACGAGGGCGGGGCTCAGGGCGGGTGAGGCGGGGCGGTGAAGGCCGGCCTCCATGGCTGCGGGCTTCGCGGTGATACGACAGGTCGCTCGCTCGGTGGCGCTCAGGCGCAGCCATACGCCGTCAAAGGACTCGACGGGGCCGACCATTGCGTCGGTCCAGACGACCGACTTCGGTCGGGTAAGGGCGTCGCGCAGGAGTTCCGGGACGATGGGCTGGTCCTCGTCCCAGTAGAGCCTGACGAGCCGGTCGTCGTCGATGTAGTCGTTCCGCTCTCCGTCCTGGCCGATCACCGGGAGGAAGCCGCACATCTTCACGGAGTCGGACGTCATCCGGTCCTTCTCGCGTCGGAAGGCCACGGACCGCGACAGCCCGCGCCATCGCAGCGGGACCACGAGGCGTCCGCCGACGGCGAGTTGGTCCCACCAGGTTCTGGGGAGGTCCCACATGCCGACGGCGGCGATCATGCGGTTGTAGGGGCTGAACTCCTCGGCGCCGAGGGCACCGTCCGCCGTGACCACGCGAACGTCACCGTATCCGTTCGCATCCAGCATCCGACGGGCGTAGGCGGTCACATCGGGGGCAATGTCGCACGTGGTGACCTGCCCCGACGGTCCGGCGAGGTGTTTGAGCAGGGCGGCGTTGTAGCCGGTGCCGGCCCCGACCTCGAAGACGTTGTCCCCTTCGCGGACTGCGAGTTGGACCAGCATGAAGTGCACAACATCGGGCTGGGATGCGCAGCTCAGCGGGAGTGCGTCCTCGTCGGGGTTCTCCTTGATCGTGACGCTCTTGTTGGCGTACGCCTCCTGGAGGGGCGCGTCGGGGAGGAAGGCGTGGCGGGGTACGGTCCGCATGGCGGTTTCGACGCGTGCGTCGCGAAGGCCAGAGGGGTCCTGTTGCAGGATGGCGTCGACCAGGCGGTTGCGCAGGTCCTCAGGGGAGGCGCCGGTGTCCGTGTTCATCGCGTCCTTTCGGAAGGTGCCCGGCCGTGCGTACGGCGCGGGCAGAGCGTACTCATTCGCTCTGGTGGGCGGGTGTCGATCGCGACGTCATCCCGCGAGGAGCAGGCAGTGGTCCCAGGGGACCGAGACCGCCGTGTTGACGGGGACGGTGAGGCGAACCATGTGGATGCCTGCCGTCCCATCCATGAGACCGGGGCCGGGCGGTAGTCCGTTGTGGTCCAGGTGCTCGTCGAGCCGGGCGTTCAGGTGCGGCAGATGCGACGCGAGTCGTCGTCGATGGCGTCGGCGGCGGCACGGGAGACGGCCTGTATGAGCCCCGCCCAGCCGTGGCAGAGGGATGCGTCGGTCAGCTGGGCGAGCTGCCGATCGTCGGTCAGGCATCCGGAGAGGGCCTGCTCAGCCTGGCGTTGCCGGGCGCGGTCGCTGAGGGCAAGGCCAGCGAGTTGTTGGGCGCGGGCGATGCCAGGGGTGCCGTAGCACCAAGAGGGACGTGTCGGTCCTGGGCTTTGGAGCTTGCCGCGCCGGTGTTCATCTCGGGTGATCAGGCCCGGCCACCAGGCGCGCGAGCCGGTACCGGTGCGCCAGCGATCCAGCCAGTCGCAGATCCGGGTGATGGCTTGAGTCTGTCCAGGCACCGTGTGACCGCGGCGCAGAGCCGTGGCCAGCAGCGCGAGTGGTCCGCCGATGCCGTGGGCGACGCCGAGGTTGCCGTGTCCGCCAGGCCATCGTGGCGAAGGTTGCAGATCGGGGCTGTCACTGGTCCACCAGCCTGGCAGTGGCTGCGCGTCGAGGGTGATCGGTTCAGTCAGCCGCACCAGGTAGGCGAGGGTGTCTCGTAGTTCCGTCTGGTTGCCGCGGTGCAGGTGGTACGCGCCCAGCCCAGTCAGTCCGCTGATGAGGTCGTACTCGCCCAGGGCAGGCAGGGCGCCGCGGTCGATGCGGGCGTGTGCCCGCCCGAGGCGGTGGTGAGTGACATCGGCGAGGTGCCTGTCCAGAGTCGCCAGGGAGCGCGCGGCAGTGTTCGTGTGCGAGAAGTTGAGGACGTAGGCGACAGCTGGGGCGCCCTCGTAGAGTCCGCACGCTTCGGGGACTGCCTGGATCGGCCCCTTGAGCATGGCGGCGGCCCACGGCCGGAACGCGTCCAGGTCCTCTTCACCGGTGTGCGCCCTGACGGCATGCAGCAGGGCGACTCCCGCCGCGCCTGAGTACAGCGATTGGCCCAAGCCCGGCCTGGTGGGTGTCAGCAGCTCGCCGTTGTTCATCGACTGCTCTCCCCCTGCCAGGCGGCCCACGCGACGGCGGACTGCCGTGCGAGGCGTCGGCAGATCCCTTCATCCTCCCGATCCAGGCCGCGCAGACGGTTGTGGTGCATGTGGAGGAGAGACTCCAGGACGGAGTCGAGGTCCATGCTCTCGGCGAGGCGTTCGCGGTACAGCGCCAAGGCAACGGCACGCCGGTGCCACGCCTGAGCGAGCGAGTCACCCCAGCCGCGGGCACGTGGCGTGCTGCGGCGAACGAGGTCGATGGCCTGGTCGCCGGCGCCTCGCTCGACGTGGGCGGGAGGAGCAGGGCGGTTCGTCAGCCACCGCATGCCCTCGTCGGGGCCGAGCAAGGCGCAAGCGATATCCACCATGCCGGCCGCGGCGAGCGCGCGACGGTCCATGCCGTCGGTTCCTAGGCTCTGCAGGGCGGCGAGCACGTAGGCCGAGTCAGCCGCGAACACCGTCTCGGCACTGCGCAGGGCGGTGCCGGGGCCGTAACGGCCGATCTCCGGGGTGTACGTGTCGAACACGAGCCTGCTGCTGAGCCCCTCGCGGCGCAGCCCGGCGGCCCATTGGGCGACCAGCTCGGTGCAGCCGGTGTACTGCCCGGGGCTACGGGTGCGGATGCGCAGGCGCAGGTGGTCGAGGTCGTGCGGGGCACGGTAGCGGACGAACCACCATTCCGGTCCGTCGGGGAGCTGGGCCACGAGCCCAGCGAGGTGAGTACCGATCAACTCCTCGAACTGGTCGGGGTGGGTGTAGATCTTGGTGTTCAGCCAGGGTGCCTGCCCCGACCCCGGTACGGGTCCGAGGGTGCTGTTGGCAAGCACGGGGAGAAAGCCGGAGAGCGGGTCGGGGGCCGGCGGGCGGGTGCTGGTCAGCGGCAAGGCGATCTCGTGGACGTGGCCGCCGATCCAGCCGTAGCTCTCCTCAGGCGGCGCCTCTGTGAGCACGGCCTGGCCTTCCCGGTCCAGGTGGGCACGCAGGACAGCGGCGTGGGCCGGCACATCGAGCTGCAGTCGCCGCGTCCGGTCGTCCTTCCTCAGCTCGACGGCACCGTGGCAGTGCCACTGCTTCCTCCACCGGCCGAGGGCGTTCGCCCACTCCCCCGTGTCCGCGCCACGGCCCGGCAGCGCGTCGGCGGTCAGGTTCCAGCGGCTGGGAGAGATGATCACCCGCCTGTAGCGGACGCGCGGCAGGAACGGCAACCGTGCGCCGTGCGGCCCCCAGTCGAAGCCCGTCCAGGCAGGGCCGAAGGCGCGGGTCAGGTGAGCGAGGAAGCGGGCCAGGGGCGGGGGTTGCTTGTCCAGGGCCATGGCGTGGAAGACCTGCGGGTCCACCACACGGCGGCGGGAGATGCTGACCAGGTACAGGCGGGTGTGCGTGGCCGTGACCGCGAGGTCGTCGACGTCGATGAGTGTTGGCGCCGTGTCGTCGAGGCCGCGGTGCTCGCCCAACGGGATCACGTGCGGGAGATACGCGGGGACGCGGCCGACGTTCTCGGTGTGCGGGTACAACGGCGGGAAGGACAGCTGCGCCGTCAGCGCGTTCTCAATGCCCGCGGGGACTTGGCGGTACAACTCTTCCAGTCCCGTGCCGGTGGCGACCGGAGTGAACCGGGAGGTGAGCGTTCCTGCGGAGCGTGCCGGTGTCACCGTGAGTATGAAGTTCCCGCGCTCCAGGGCGGACAGGCTGTCGGCGTGCAGGCGCGCGCACATCTCCACGTGGGGCGGTGCGTCCTGCCAGGTCGGCCCATCGTCGGCAATGCGGTCGATCAGCTCGTCGGTGAGGACGATCTCCCTGCTGCCGTCGGCCAGTCCCTGCCAGGCCAGTGCCAGCAGCCGCTCGTCACGCCCGGAGAGCGCCGGTGGCGGCGCGGTCATGCGGCTGCCGGGGTACTCGGCCGGGTAGCCGAGCCCGGCCGCCGGGTCGACGACCTCCTTCACCGGCACAAGCGTGCCGGTGCCGTACCGCTCCCAGAATGCGACCTGGTACTCCTTCCACACGCCCTGGCCCGTCGGCCGACGCGTCAACCGCAGCAGCACATCGGCCGCCCTCTCCATCTCTTGCGCGACGCTCTCGGGGATCCGCGCCTCCGCGTCCAGCAGCAGATCGACAGCCAGAGGGCTTCGGCCCGCGTCGGAGAGCCGACGCAACTGCGCTGCCAGCTGCTGGCGTTGAGGCTCCTGGCGGTTCGCAGGCAGTCGGTTGTGCTCGTGTACGGCACGGTGCGCCGCTTCGAGCTCGTGCAGAAGCTGTGCGGCTTCGGGAACCGTGTCCGCGTCGGCGCCGTGCAGCCGCGCGATCAGGTGGGCGAGCGGATCGGTGTCCGTCATCGGCGCGCGCAGGCTGGTGATCAGGAACTTCTCGCGTACCAATGCGCCGAGCAGGGTGCCGATGGTCTTCGGCTCAGTTCGGGGGAAGGAGGCGGCCAACTGCTCGGCGAGGGCCGCAAAGCGGACCGGCCCGCGCGCAGCGTCCTCGATCACACGGACCGCGCTGGTGCGTCGGACGGTGGCCCCCATCGGCCCGCCGTGCGGAACGTGCAGGCGTCCGCCGCGACGCACCGCCAGGTTGTTCAGGACCACGTCCAGACGCTCCAGCAGGTCGTGGCACCCCTCCAGACGGACGATGACGTCGTCCAGCCACTCGGTGTCCACCCGCACCACGGCCCGGTGCGTCTCCCCCCACCTCACGTACGGTGTGCAGCCCACGCTGACCGGGGCCACCCCCGCGAAGAGGCCGAACGGAGTCGGCCGCCCGGCGGCGCGCAGCACGTAGCGGACGGTGGCCATGGCGGCACGCCGGACCTGCTTGGGGCGTGCCGGCTGTCCGGCGCAGATCGCGTCGACGCGCGTGGCGAGATCACCGCTCGTCTGCCGGACGGCGTCGGCGAACCGCGCGTCGGTCCACACTTGCGTGAGCCACCTGACGCACGCGTCCGTGTCGGACGGATCGGGCCACCAGCCCGGTAGATCCGTCAACGGCATCGCGGCAGCCCGGAGCAGGGCCGCGCCCGTGTGCTGGTAGAGCTTTCCGTCGCTTCCCATTTCCAGTGCCTCCGCCATCAGTGCTGTGAACGGGCGGGGTCGGGAGCGACACCGCCCCCGACCCCGCGCGCAAGTCGCCGTCAGACGGCGCTCGCGCAGGACGAGGCGCAGGACGGCTTGCATCCGTCCCCGGTGTCGCACGCCTTGGGGAGCAGGTCGGCGTCGATCTCCGTGACGATGGTCAAGTCGAAGTCGAACGGATCGGCGAGCATCTCGGGGACGGACGCCTCGGCGGTGGCGGTCGTGATCGGGCTGAGTGTGGTTGCGGTCATCGCACTTCCTCTTCTATCGGAGCGATCCGAACGGTTCGTCGTGCTGCCCGACCGGCGTGCGGCATCGCCCAGCCGGGCCGGGATCCTGCGTTCGCACACTGCGGTGCGACCCCTCTCCGGACTGACCGGACTCCGTGGGGGAGATGGATTCGGAGCGTCCGGAGAAGGGAGCTGATGACACGAGCCGGAGCTACTGAATCCGGCCCGTGTAGAGCGTGGTCAACGTGGCACCAGTCACCAGGACGGGCAGGAACAGCACCTGGAAGGCGCCGAAGCCGAACCGGGCGACATATCTCGCCGGGTGCCGCAACACCCATCCGACCTGGCTCAGCAGCTGTCGGAGAGACCGTTGCCGCACGGTGGTCATCACGCCGCCCTCCGTAAGACGACGGAGTCGGCAGCGTCGACGACCGCCCACGGCGTTGTGATCAGCGCCCCAGTCCGGGCCTGCCACGCGGCGAGGTTCGTCCTGTCCTCCTCCAGATGACCCAGCATCACGAGCAAGGGGGCGACGATCCCAGCCGCCCTCCCCTGCTCGACTGCGGCCAGAGCGTTGTGCCAGCCCGCACACAGGGCTCGGCTCTCGAACGGCGCCGCCCGGTCGACGTGCGTCTCGACCGTCTCCCAGCCGGCATCGGTGACGTACCGCCGTGTGCTGGCCACGCTGTGGTCGGCGGCCTTACCGAGCGACGCGGGCAGGCAGGCGTAGAGCACCAGGCGTGTGCCCTGGGGCACCTCGTGTGGTGCGGTCTGCCTCACACTGCTACTCATTCCGCGTTACCTCCAGCCACCGTGCCGAGACGCCAAGGGCCGGCGCCTCGGAGAAGAGCCTCGCCGGGAGCAGTCGGCGGCGGTACGCCGTCAGCACGCCGTTTGTCCGCCGTCCGGCAGCCCGCGAAGAGGCGGGGCGGCGGCATGCCGCCGCGGCTCATGGGTCGCGAGGCTGATCGGTCCAGTGCCTACGGGAAACGAGAAGTGGCGATGGACGCGGTGGATGAAGAGCGCCTCTGCAGGCGGACACCAGTACGGCGTCGTTGGGTGAAACTGGCCGACTGCGCCGAGCCTTCGGGCCTCGCGCGCAGGCACGTACGCGAGACCCTTGAGGGGCGCGTTTCGCCAGAGCAGGTCGACGACGCCGTTCTGGTCGCCTCGGAGCTGGTGGGCAACGCGGTCAGACACACAGCCGGCGGACCGGACTGCATGTGCGTGGAGGTCTACCGGAACGTGGCGGTGCTGCGGTTCCATGACGCGGGGCGGGATGTCTCCAGAGTCCGGACACGGTCGGCGGACGAGGGGCTGGATGATCTGACGGACAGCGGTCTCGGACTGCTGCTCGTCGAGGAGTTGGCGGCCGGGTGGTCGGTCCGGCCTACCGCGATCGGCAAGGAAGTGGTCGTGCTCCTCCTTCTGGATGCCGGCGGGCTACCCGAGGAAGACGCTCTTTCGCACGTCCCAACGGTACGTCCGCCCCTCGCGGCGGAGCTCCACCAACTGGACGGCAGCCACGGAGAGTTCGACGGGCGGAAGAACGCGGAGTCCTGAAACCGCATCCACGACGGGGGCGGCGGGACGCCGGCGGTTGTTGTAGGCGAGGCTCAGGTGCGGGCGGAAGGCCGACGTCGGCTTCGTCGGAGCGAGACCGGCGCTGCTTCCAGCCTTGGCCAGCGCGTGGTGCAGCCTGAGCAGGGGTTCCCACGGGCCGAGGGACAGGCGGACGGCGCCGCGGGAGCCAGCCAACGGAATGGCGCGTACGGAGAAAGCGGAGGGCACGAGCGCCTCGGCGTCCCGCGCCAGGCTGTCCAGCTGGTCGGGGACGACAGCGTCCGGCCTGCCGACGCGGGCGAGGGTGATGTGCAGTCCGTCCGTCGGTACCAGGTCGAGGCCGAGGGGCGCCAGCTGCTCCTGGCAGTGCCGGGCGAGGGCAGCGAGCGGCTGTTCGTCCGGGAAGGTCAGCATCCAGTAGTACGCCCGGCTGCCGTCCGCCCAACCAGGGCGTGCCCAGTGGTCGGTCATCTCGTCGAGTGCGCGGAACGCCGCCCAGTCGTGGGCCGCCGTGACCGCCGGATCGTGCGTGTCGGCGGGAGGCTCGGCGGGGAACGCGGCAGGATCGGCGCTGAGCAGGGGCACCCGACGTACTCCTTCGGCTTCACACTGCCCCGGAGCACGACGACACCGACGGCGCCTACGACGCGGATGACGCCATGGCCAGGGCCGCTGGCTGAGAGCTCCAAGTCCGGAACTCGTCGCCATAATCGCGTACCGCCGGGTGATCACGCCATGGCCCGGCCTGTTCGTGCAGGTCGCGGGAGCGTTGGTAGACGGAGCTGATCGGCGTATCTCCGCACAGCCGCAGGGCCTGACGGCCCAGTGCCATCGAGTGATTGATGTCGGGCGTGCGCTGCTGCAGCAACGCGGTGGCGACGTCGAGGCGTACGAGCGAACGGCTCCAGGAAGACGTCGAGTGCTCCACCAGATCGTCGATGTGCTCGGCGTCGCGCAGTACCTGGGCCGTGTTGCGTAGCGCCACGTGTGAAGTGACGGCGTTGGCCAGCGTTCGGGCCCTTCCATACGGCTCGAAGGAGATGCAGGAGGTCAGCCCGACGGGTACCTCGTGGAGGTCGGAAAGGCGGAGGGCCTGTCCGATGGCCTGCTCGACGGCACGGCGGTCACCGGTCTTGGCGAGGGCCCGGGCCCGTCCGTTGGCCAGCAGGCGAATGGACTGGGCATGGCGTGGGGCACGCTCGACGGCCGTGGCAGCGCAAGTGTCCGCCTCGTCGTACCGGCCAGCGTAGTAGAGGCCGAAGGAGAGGGTCCCGCACGCCCACAGCTCTGTGTCGAGGTCGCCGATCTCGCGGCTGAGATCCCGGGCTTCGGTGCAGTACGCCTCCGAGAGCACGAAGTCGCCCATGTTCACCGCCATGTAGGCGAGCAGGCCGGAAGCCCGGGCGGCGACGCGGAAGAGTTCCCGGCGCGTGCGTGGGGGCTGGCGGCCGTCGAGGAGAGTGTGGGCGAGCTGCCGCACCTGGCGGGCTTGGGGGCGAAGGACGTATGGCCCGTCCTGTTCATACCGGCTGGTGATGCCTTCCAGGGAGAAACCGAGGAACGAGAGCGTCGCGTCGTCGGCGTTGCTGGCAGTGAGCTGCCGGGTCCGGGCGACGATATCCAGTGGGTTCTCGTCGTCCTCGCGTGACGAAGGGAGACTGGGCGCCGGCCGATGCCCGTGCGACTCCGCGGAGAGGTCGGGCTCTGAGTCGTCGGCGTACGCCGTGGAGAACAGCTCGGACACGGGTCTGCCCAGCATGTGTTCCAGCACCCGGCAGGCGTCAGGGCGGGGCAGGGTCAGTAACTCCCCGCCGTACCAGCGGTCGAACTGGCGTGGAGAGACCTGGAGGGACGCCAGGCGGTGGTCGCGGTCAAGCTCCGCCAGTCGGACGGCGGCCCGCTCGTACTGGGCGGCGAAAGCCTCGTGCGTAGTCAGGTGCCGTTGCTGGAGCAGCTGCCGGAGCAGCGTTGTCCGTGGCATGGCCCACCCTCCTGGTGCGGCGTGCGGGACCGATGCGGAGACGCGTGCCGTTAGTGGGGTCGCGGCGACGCGTCGCCTGCAGGTCGACTGCGGCGCATGCACGTACGAACTTGCGCCGTGACTCCTGACAGCATGCCGACGCAACTACCAACTAGGCAATATGTCTTTAGAAGTTGACCCGTATGGGTTGTAGAGGCGTCCTCGGTACGGAGAGACTTCCGGCATGGCCTTGAAGAGAAGCCTGGTCCCGCAGTCGGTGTACCGGCGACAGCTCGCGGCACGGCTGAAGGAGCTACGCGACGCGACCGGGCTCACCCTCACCGAGGTCGCCGATCAACTGGAGGTCAACCAGGGGTCACTGAGCCGGATCGAGAACGGCGAACGTGGCACAACACCCGTCCTCGTCCGAGCTCTGCTGGACCTGTACGGCGTCGACAACGAGGACCGGCGTGCCGACGTGCTCGACCTTGTACGAGCGGACAAGGAGCAGCAGAAGCCCTGGTGGCGGAAGTACTCCACGGTGCTCACCCCGACCCGCTACGACGGGTACCTGGCGCTGGAGGCCGGCGCGACGCACCTCGCCAGCTACCAGCCGATGCTGGTGCCGGGGCTGCTCCAGACCGAGGGCTACGCGCGTGCCGTGATCTCCCAGATGAGGAAGGACCTGGCAACACCGCAGGTCGAGTCCCTAGTCAGGGTCCGCATGGAGCGACAGAACAGCCGCCTGGGCGGAGAGACCCCCGCCAGATTCTGGGCGATCCTCGACGAAGCTGTGCTGCGAAGGACAGTCGGCTCCGTCGAAGTGATGCGCGACCAGATGCGGAAGCTGGTGGAGGCAAGCGAGCAGCCGAACGTCACCGTGCAGCTGCTGCCGTTCTCACTCGGAGCGCATCCCGGCCTGTACGGTCCGTTCGTCATCCTGACCTTCCCGCACCCCACGCCGGACCTGGTGTGGCTGGAGAATCCCAAGAACTCCGTGTATCTCGAGTCCCCGTCAGACGTGGACAACTACACAGACATCTTCGACCAGTTGAGGGGCACCGCCCTCGACCCATCGGAGACCCGCACCCGCATCGCGCGCATCAGCAAGGAGCTCGAAGAGTGAGCACGCCCAACATTGCCGCTCGGCACGACGTCACGACAGCCCCACGAGGCGTCGATCTCGCGCACGCACGGTGGCGGAAGAGCTCGTACAGCGGGGGTGCCAACGACTGCGTGGAAGTCGCGGAACTGGACGAACACGCCGCAGTGCGCGACTCCAAGGACATCGGCCGTCGTCCGTTGCTGTTCTCGAAGGTGGCGATGCGAGCGCTGGTCAGTGGGATCGTCTACGGGTCGATTGGTGAGCGCCAGGGCTGGGAGTGGGGAGGGTGCCGTGACGGTCGTCGTGGTGGGCGCTCCGCTCTCACGACGGGGGTAGCACCTTTGGAGGCCGGGTTCTCCGTGTGACTCGTGGCCGAGGAGAACACCCGGACACACGTCACTCGCCGCTGGCGCGATGATGGGTCATACCTTGTCGAGCCCTGGGCGAAAATCCGGGTGTAGGGCCTCGCGGCACTCGCCATCTTCCGGAGGCCCACCGAGAACGACGCGACTGGTGAGCGCGACGCAGGCGTAACCCTGGGGGGTGCGGCCGCGAGGTCGCGCAGCTCCTTGCTGAGTCGCTGTCGGCCACGTCATAGACCCTCGTCGCGGCTGTGGGGATGCCCACTTCGAGGGGTCTCAGGGCCACCTCCTACGCGCCGCCAGCCGCAGTTACTCCGGCGAGGGTTTGCCGACCACTCGCCTGCGGAGCAATTCGACCTCGGCTCGCAACGCGGCGTTCTCCTCTTCCAGCTCTGCCTTGGTACGGCGGCTCACTGGAACGCGCCGAGGGCGCGTGTTCCGGCGGCTGGCGGGCGATGCGCTGGGTGGTTCCCCGAAGGGACCGATGGGCTCGAACGCCACGATCAACGAAGGATCTTTCCCGCATTCCCTGCAGGGCGCCGCGCTATACGGCGTGGTGTCGCTCAGGAGGCACGCGACCTCCTGGATATGACCGCAGTAGAGGCGTACGCGCCAGCGCATGTAATCCGACGGAGACGGAGGTCGAAAGGGCCCCAAAAGTTCCCGAATCCTACTGGCAGTCTCAGCAGACAACGGTGGTGCACTGTCCACCACGCGACGAATGTGCTCAGCCCTCCGTTCTCTCTCCTCCTGGCGGCGATGATCAGTTCGTGTGAGCTGATACTCGGCCAGTGGCGTGCCGTGGCTTTCGTAATTGTTCGTCACATGCCGACGCTACGAGCCCGGCCAGGCCCCCGCGGTGGAGGAAGCCTGCGGCCACCCAATCCGGTGAGGGCTCGGGGCCTTACCCAGTCCTACCTAGCCGTCGTAGGCAACGCGTCCCACCCGTATGTCTCCTTCCCGCGGGCACGGTGCCTACGGTCGCCCTGCCTGCGGACCGACAGCTCTGTCCGGCCGATCAGGCGAAGCTTCCTGGCCATCCGTAAGCTGTTGAATCGCGGCCAGGATTCCCTCCACCGCCCCGGGTTCGGCTGCGATGGCGGACAGAGAGACCGACGGCCAGCCCTTGTAGCCCTTCCCCCGTTGCACCTCCAGCTTCTTCGCCAACTCGGGAACAGTCGGCAGTGACTCCGCGAACCCTGCCGCGCCGTCGAGGCCGAGGTGATGGGTAATCGATCCGAAGCTGAAGGCGAGCTCCTCCTTCGCGGGGTTGTCGTACAGGGACAGCGTCCAGATCGGCACTTGCCGACCGGCGACGGGATAGTAGACGGACATGCTCGGGTACTTGGCCGTACCACCCTCCAGCCGTCCCCTGGCCGCCGCGTGATCAAGCAGTGCGGTCGCGATCCGCTTCGGTTCCGGGGCGAGACGAGCCCGTATCACCGTGTCCATGCCGTCGCGCGTGGTCCTCTGCGTGACGCGACTGCTGGAAGGAGACTTCGCCGCCGTAGCGACTTCCCCATGGATACGCGGGACCAAGACGCGAAGGTCTCCGTCGCCTCGGTACTGCGTCAACTCGACCGCGTACACGTCCGTCTGCCGCATCTGCCGGTTCAGGAACTCGACGATCGCCCTCAGCTCCAGCGGGATCCGGTCCGCGACGAACAGCAGCCGCATCTGCCCGGCGGCCAGCCGTTCCTCGACCATCGACCAGAACTCTTCCGCGGAACGGTCACCAAGCAGCAGTTCCCCGTACGCCTCTTCCAGCGATCGGCCGTCCGCGACGCAGGTCTCCTCGAAGGAGCGTTGGAGCAACGCTCCAGGCCAGTACCGCGCTCCGTTCGCAGCGTAGTCCAGCATCTGACCCACCATCTCGCGGCGGATACGCGTATCGCTCGCCCGCTTGACCTCCACCAGCGTGGGCACCCCGTCGGCGTCGACGAAGAGATGATCCAGCCAGTACGCCGGACCGCTCTCGGCGCTCGTCGGAACGCCCATCTCCCGCGCGACCAACACCAGCCGTAACGGCTGCCCATCGGCCAGCGAGCCGAAATCCAGCACCCGCGGATGGCGCGCGAGGAGTTCCTGAAACTCCTCCTCGGTTTCAAACGCGGCCGGCTCCAGGGCCTGCAGATCGCTGCCCAGGACGAATACCGGCTGATCAGTCACTTGATTCTCCATCCCTGTGAGCTGGCGACCATGGTCAACGATCGCTTCCGCATTGGTTGAAAGCCACCGCCAGCAGCGCCCCGCCGTCCGCGCTGTGAAACTTGCCCTCTCCAGAGGCAGTGACGTTCTTGTCACGGCACTGTCAGGACGCGTTCGTAAAGCAGGTCTTCGGTTCGGCGCATCTCGCGCTCGACGGACTCTGTCAGGTTGGGGTTGTCGATGAGTACTCCGAACTCGACGTTGCCATGCTCTGCGCTCCAGGAGAAGTTGGCGCTGGTCACCAGGAGGAACCGGTGATCGACGGCCAGGAACTTCGCGTGGTTGCGCACCGGCCCTCCGTCGAACTCCTTCGTTCGCAGGACGATGCCTGGGCGAAGGTGCGCAGCCACCTCCGCCGTGGTCGGTGACCAGGACTTCGGGTGCTGGTCGGCCGCTTGGGTATCGAGATAGACCCGCACCTCGATCTCCGCGCGGCGGGCCGCTCGGCGTAGCGCTTCCCAGAGGGCAGACGAGCGTTGGAAGTTGAAGGTCGAGCAGGTGACGGACTGACGGGCGTTGTCGACGAGATGGGCGACAGAGCTGGTCAGCGGGCCGCCCTGGGCCAGGTGGCCGGGCATGGTCCACAGCGGGTCGAGGGCGGTGGTGATGGACCGCGCTCCTTCCACCGCCCGCAACACGGCCATGATCTGGGCCGGACCCGGTCGCCCAGATCCAGCACCGCTTTCCAGCAGTGCCCTGACCTCGGGTCTGCGACCGGCGGCAACCACCTTGAGCGCGGTCGTCAACGTGTCGTCGTCCGCAAGGCGATCGGCTATCTCTCGGGCTTCGGTACCGGTGAGGAGCCGCCCAAGCCTCCTCGCCGCCGCGGGGTCAACCGGCGTGGCCGAAGAAGCCAAGGTTGCTCCCAGGCAGGTCGACAAGGAACCGGCGGTCGAGGAACCGGTTGGCCCGTTCGCACGAGGTCTCGGAGGCCATGACGCAGCAGTGGCAGGCGGCACCGTGGAGGAAGTCCTCAGGATCCCGCGGGGTGCGCGTCGCACAGATGGGATCCGAGGAGCACCTGGCCGCGCGGTAAAGGGCTCTGGAGACGACCCCCTGCAGACGCACCGGCTCGCTCAGCTGGACGAGCCCGCCGAGCGTTCCGTCGCTGTCTGAGGCGGTGGTGCAGATCAGCAATCCGGCGGCGGACGCTCGTTCCTCGGTTCCAGGCCAGGCGTACAGGCGCTCGCTCAGGCTTGCCGCCGAGTAGCCACAGGTCATGGCCAGTTCGCGGATCAGCACGTGGGCGAAGGTATGGACGAGCCAGTAGCGTGGGGGCCGGAGCCGGGTGTCCGGGTCTACCTCTACGGCTGTCTCGGAGAAGCGACGGTGGAAGTTGCGCCGGTGCGCCTCTTGGTGTGCCCGCCAGATGTCGGTGGTGGAGACACGGTCCTCCCACGCCGCGACTGCTTGGTCGTCGAGTTGCAGGAAGATGCCCTCCCCACGGTCCTCGGTCGCGACGGTCCAGGAGGGCCGGGCGGTGCGGGTCAGCGGGGCGAGCCGGCGCGGCAAGTCTCCGACGCGGTCCATGGCGTCGATCCGGGTGAAACCGATCAGCGCGTTGACCTTGCGCAGCCTTTCGACCGCGAGCACGCGGGTGATCTGGGGCGGCAGGTCCGGGTCGCGCTCCCTCTTCGAAAGCGTGAGGCCGCTTGACGGATCCTCGACCCCAGGGCCTAGCACGTCCTTCTGCAGGTACAGCCATTCGGGGACGAGGAGGTCGACGGGGTCCCAGGTGCGGATGTGCTCTTCCTGCTCCGTCTCGGAGGCCGGCGGGGCTCCGGCCGCCGCGACCGCCTCCGCCAGCTCCGCGTCCGACAGGTCGGTGACGTCGACCTTGCC
The DNA here is from genome assembly GCF_027270795.1 of Streptomyces sp. ActVer. NCBI lineage: Bacteria > Bacillati > Actinomycetota > Actinomycetes > Kitasatosporales > Streptomycetaceae > Streptomyces > Streptomyces sp. ActVer. The sequence continues at coordinate 43,061 of NZ_JAPWHT010000002.1, read as the reverse complement.
GTCCAGCACGTCCCGCATTGTCTCCAGGTCGTCGCGGTACTTCGGCAGTTTCTCGCCCAGAGCGATGCGGATCTGGTCGGCGAGGTCGCTCTTGCGCTCCTCGGTGGATTCCGGCATGACGATGATCGAGTGCGTGGCCGGGAACCACAGGTTGGAGGCGCCGACGAGCATCAGCCGGGTGTCGTTGCCGCACCCGCCAGGCTCGAACGCGTCCAGGTGCGGGTGGCGCCCGCGGCAGCGCGGCAGCTTGGACTTCCCCGCCTCGCCCTGCGCCTCATTCATCGGCCTCCGCAGACCGCAGGACTCGCAGCGGATCACGGCCGACGCGCCCTTGCCCGCCGTGCGGTCGACCATCTTCAGCGCCGGGAACTCCGCCTTGTCGCACCGCTGGCCCTGGTGGACCCACAGGTCGTAGGGGAACTCGTCGAGGTGGCCGTCGACGCAGGCCAGAAGGTAGCGGGCCGGTACCGCCGTGCGGCGGGTCGGCCTGCGCGTCCGGTCACCGGCCCGGCCGGTGCAGCGGGCGTGCTCGAAGCAGGCCAGGTCGGTGCGGTAGGGGTGGGTGTTGCGGTAGTCGAACTGCGACAGCGCGCCGAGCATGTCGCAGCCGGTGCATCGCAGCCACTGTGGGAAGACGCGCGCCGGCACACCCAGGTCGTTGCCCTCGTTCGACAGGCTCATCTTCTTCGCCTGCCACGGGAAGGGGCGCAGCTGAATATCGCGAGAGCGCAGCAGTAGGCCCACGGCCTGACGCAGCCGCGGCGCGCGGATCTGCGGGATGCCATCGCGCCGACGCCAGATCCGCTCCCAGTCGTCAAGGCCAGAGGGCATGATCGTGAACTGCGGCAGGTCCATGATGGCGCCCGGACCATAGGTGTAGAGCAGGGACGACGGGCGGCCGGAGCCGACCTTGGCCCGGTTGTGCTTACGGCCCTCGTCAGACTCCCGCTCGGCGTCGCCCAGCGGATCGACGGCGTTGGACGCGTCGTAGAGGAACCGCGCCTCGGCGAGCGGTTCGGCGGTCATGAGTCCTCCTTGGGCGGAGCGAAGTCCCAGACCGGAGTCCCGGGCGGCTCTGTGAAAATCAGGTTCTCCTTGATCGGGCTCACCAGGAGGTTGATCTCCGGCTGCACCTCGCGCATGGAGTTGGCTACGACGAACGGCGGCGCGTCCTTGCTGTCCGCCACCGATCGGGCGTTCTCTGCGCTGATCATGAGCGGGCCGAAGTGGGCCTCGTCCAGCGTCCGCTCATAGACGAGCCCCTTGCGCAGGCCCGCCAGGTGCTGGCGCCGCTTCTCCCACTGGTCACGTCGGTTGCGCAGACGCTGACGCGCCCGGTCCGCCGCGTCCTCGTCGGACGCACGCTTGACCCGATCCACCAGAGCATCGATCAGTGCGTCGGCGAAATCGCGCTCTGCTTCGATCCGGCCCGCGCCCTGCTCGGGCGACAGGCTCTCGCGCCGGGTGGCCTGGAGTACCCGCGAAGCGCTGACCAGCACTCCGTCCAGTCCTCGCTCCAGGGAGGTGACCGAGAACGGGGTAACCGACAACGCCTCGACCCGGGCGTAGAACGTCTCGTGGTAGTGCCGGAACTGCTCGAAGTGCGCCAGGTCGCGCGGCCGCGCCCAGTTACCCAGCGCGACCACCAGCCCTGGGCGGTCCGCGGCGCGTCCGACGCGCGAGGACGCCTGGATGTACTCCGCCGTGTTCTTCGGCTGCCCGACCACGAGCATCAGCCCGAGCCGGGTGACGTCCACGCCGACCTGAAGCATCGACGTGGCCAGGATCGCGTCGTACGGGTTCACCTCACGGCTGGGCGTCGGCTTGCCGGCCTCGCGCAGCGCGTACCTCTCCCGCTTACCGGATGCGGAGTCGAAGGCCGGGTCGAACTGCACAGCCATCTGGTCCAGCGTGGTGGTGATGTCGGCGCTGGCCACGCGGGAGGTCAGTTCTGCGGTGTTGAGCGACCCGTAGTCCGTACCGGTGCGGCGCGGCAACAGGGACCACGGCCGCCGCTTGGCGAGCGCGGTCTGGATGTCGTCGCCCATGTAGCGGGCCATGCCCGCCAGTTCACGGGTGGCGCTGAAGTAGCCGACCAGAGTCATGTAGGGGTCAGCGGCCATGCCGGAGCGGTCGATCAGCAACTGCGCGCCGGCCATGAGGACCTCGGCGACGCGGATCTCCGCCGTGGTCAGCCGGACCCCGGTCGTGCTGATGCCCACGTACCGCCGGCCGGGGAACTTCTCTGAGACGGGCTCCTCCTTGGAGAAGAACGTCCTACCGGCGTCGAGCACCTGGGGCGGGAAGATCGTCACATCGCGTCCGTAGAGGGCACGCACCTGGTCGGCCGCGTTGCGGGCGGTCGCGGTCGAGGCGACCAGCAACGGCCGGACGGGTCGGCCTTGCGCGTCGCGCCACGCCGCCATCACGTCGACCGCCACCTCGAACAGGCCCACCGTTGTGCCGAGCGCCCCGGTGATCAGGTGCAGCTCGTCCTGGATGATCAGGTCCGGCGGACGCAGCCGTCCCACCGGCCGAACCCCCGCGGCTGGCAGGCCGTCCTTGGCCGGGTGTTTGCCGTTGTCGGTCAGCTCGCAATACCGGGAGTCCGGGTGCACGTAACCGTGCCGGGCACAGCGCCGGGACATGTAGCCGAACAGGGTGGCCGCCTCGCCCTCCCGCGCCAGCCGGGCGAACTTGTCCACAGTGGCGATGACGAACGCCGGGGTGAGCCGGTAGATCTCCTCGTCCACCGTCAGGACCGGCAGCCCCTCGGCCACCTCGCCGCCCTCCGCGAACGGGCAGTCGGCCAGCTCGTCCCCGCAGTACACGTGCACACGACGGGTCGCCTTGACCGCCCGCACCTCCCGCGCGCCGATCTTGCTTCCACACCACGGGCACCGCTGGATCTGCAGCACGGTCAACCGGTAGCCCGGACGGTTGTTGGCCTTCTCCAGCTGCGCCGCCGCCTCGTCGAAGCGCTTCGGGCTCACATCCGTGCCCACCCATAGCCCGATCCGGAACGGCTCCTCGCCCCATGTCTCCGGCTCCGCACGGCGAGCCAACTCGGCCGCACACACCAGCGCGGTCGCCCGTTGGAACTGCTGTGCCGTGAGCAGCCGCAGCGTGTAACGCATCAGCACGGCCACACCCGCGCCACCGTCCAGCGGGCCGTCCGGGGTCTCCACGACGCCCTGCCGGCGCCGGATCGCGAACGTGTACGCGGCCAGACCCAGATACGCCTCGGTCTTGCCACCGCCGGTGGGGAAGAACAGCAGCTGCGCCTTGGCCAGATTGCCGGAGCGCTTCTCCGCCGCCGGGTCGGTCAGCAGCGGCAACTGCATCAGGATGAAGGCCAACTGGAAGGTGCGCCACGAATGCGCGCGGGCAGGGTCTTCGCCGAGCACTGCCGCGCGGGCCTGCTCGATGCTGGCCTGCGCGTGCTTGGCACGGTGCTCGGCCACCTGAGTGTGGACGCGCTGGTCCGCCATCACCCGGTTCATGAACCGGAAGCAGCGCAGCGCCTCGTCGTCGCCGAGCAGATGCTCCAGGCCCTCGCCGAGCTGACGTTCCACCTTGCGCGCATCGCTGACCGCGTCCAGCCCCTCCTGCCGCAGGTGCTCCGGCAAAACTTCAGCGCGCCGCTCCTCGCCGTCAAGCCAGGCCGCGTAGCCGTCCACGATCGGCTTGAGGCCGGCCCGCAGCTGCTCCGGAGTCGCCGTGGCGAGCTTGGTCATGTCCAGCAGCGCCTCGCCGATCTCCTCCGCTGTGGTCTGCGGCGTCTGACAGGTCGGCAGCCACGTCGTCCACACCTCGCTGGCCCGCCGCGCGTCCTCCGCCACGTGCCAGTCCACCGAGCACGTGCGCCCGACGGCGAACTCCAGGCGGTCGCGGTACTGCAGATTGAGCCGCCGCAGCTCGTCGTCCTGCTCACGGCGGGTGTCCTCCAGCGGGTCAGCGACTGGGAGGAACACGTCCGCGCCGCCGGCGTTCACGGTCAGCTTGGTCTGGTACAGCCATGCCTCGACCGGGATCTTGCGTGGCGTCTCCCGGTCGTTACACAGGGCCACCTCGACGATCAGGCAGCCCCGCGATTCGTCGTCGTGCCGGTCGACGCGCAGCACGACCTTGTCCTTCAGCGGGAATTCTGTTGTTTCCCCGGCCTTGAGGTCGGCGACCGTGATCTTCTTGGAGATCTCGATGGGCGTGCGCTTGTAGCGGCGGACACGCGACACGTCGGCAGTCTCGGACTCCACCTTGATCGGCTCGTACAGCCCCCACGAGGTAGTCACTGTGAACGACTCGAGATCGGTCGGAATCTGGCAGCGCAGCCCCATCGACGCGGGGATCATCAGGCCGCGCTGCTGCGGCTGGTCCTCCACACCGGCGTCCTCGTCCGCGCCCGCGCTGCTCTCATCGACAGCGGTGACGGGCACGCCGCGGCTCTCATCCGCATCCACGGCGTCACCGACATCAGTGGCAGCCTCGGCGGCGTCAGCGTCCTGTGGGTCATCGCGGCTGGCGGTCAGCTTGAACGGAGCGATCCGGCCGATCAGGTACGCCGCGTCCGGTGCCGCGTCCAGGACTTCTTCCGGGCCGCCTGTAGGGCCGAGGAGCTCGCGTTCGAGGATGTCGACCAGGTTCTCCCGAGCTGTCCACGACCGGCCGTCCGGCTCGTACGCGAGCCGGTACTGCGGCCGGTCGTCGGCCGCGGCAGCCGGTGACGCCCCGGCCGACTTCGCGCTGGGCGTGCTCACTCGTCCTCACCCTCGATCTCTTCGTCAGCGTCGGCCGGGGCTGGCGCCTGGCCCTGCGTGGCGGCACGGCGGTGGTTCTCTTCGAGCAACAGGTCCAGGATCTCCACCCGGGCGACCGGGCTGACCGTCCACCTCCGCATCTGCCGATAGATGTGGAACCCGTGCTCCAGTGGGACATCGCCCCAGCCATAGGCGTCCATGACTGCCTCGTCCAATGCAACGTGGATCTGCCGCATTCGCCTGATGTCAGGATCGGCCGAGCCGGTGATTTCCGGGTCGTTGACCAGATTATAAAGCTTAGTCAGCCCGAGCCTCCGCCGAAACATGATCTCATGCCGCTCAGAGTCAAGGACTCGCCCAATATCCGCCAACTGGCTAGTGGATTCGGGTCGCGGAAATGTCTCAAATACATCAGATGGAGTATAACGCGGATCATTCCGCATCCCCGACCCATACTTGATTGCCCACATTTGATGCGGATTTGACGACAGCACCGCCTGATCAGAAAATGAATCCGTGGCAAAGACGTTTAGGGTATTGCTATAAACTTGGCAATTCGACACTCGCATCGGCATGATGGTCTTGCTGATAAAGGCAATGGCCAGCACTTCATCGAGTTCGGCAATCGCTTCACGCATGACAGGACGAGCACGCAAATACTGCCACCAACCAATCCCCCGTGTCGACTTTTCTTTAGTTGCCCGCTCAGGCTTGACTCGCTCCAGAACCCGCCTGTACGGCAACGCGAAACTCCGCGCCTCACCCTCTGACATTCCATTAAAGTCGATAATCCAGCGGGAGGCTGACGCATCCGGCCGCGAGTAGAGATCCTCGCCGGTCAGATAAGGGAACAAGACCTTCGAGTTACCGCGATCTTCAGCCACCCAAGCGTTTGCTTCCTGCGGATCAAGAATAAATCCGGAGCCGAATGGAATACACCCTTGGAATACAATCAAAGAGTTCTCGGCCAGGCGCTTAGGGGCACCAGCTACGCGGCCAGTAGGCTCCAGCAGTGTGGATACTGCGGACACAGCCTTTCCGTCGGCAAAACGCGGTACGTCCGGTGCTACCGTTCTGCAAGTTCCCCAGACTGCGGCATACTCGAGATTTGCGCTTGCGGCTGGCCACGACCTACTCTGAACAGCTCGCGTGATAGTGAAACCTGCGGAGACCAAACGATCCAGTCCAACCTCGCGCGTGTCGCCCTGAGCGACCGTATTGGTGGCAATTAGCCCGAGGTTTCCGCTGGGAGACAAGAGAGAATGCGCTCGGAGCAGGAAGTATGCAACGAGATCGCTACGCCCTCCCATACCTCCGGCCAAAATATTGGCAATCCATTCTCTGATATTCGACCCGACAGATGACGAAACCTTCTTTACTCCAAGAAACGGCGGGTTCCCGACGATGGCGTCGAAGCCGCCGCGTTCTGCCACATCGGGCACCATCAGCATCCAGTGCAGCGGCTTCCATCGCTCGTAGTCTGTCTCGACGGTCGGGGTAAGCCCTGCAGCCAGAATGCCGTCTAGCATGGTGCGGTTTGGTGTGCAGCCCCTTGCCGGGTAGGCGAGGCCGACGGCGATGCGGAGGTTCTCGTACACCTCCGTCAGCGCCTTACCGGGCTTCCCGCCAAGCCGCAATCCGGCCGCGATCACGCCGTCGGCGACATCCGCGAGTTGGCGGGTGAGCTGCTGGTACTCGCGCCACTGCCGCCGCTTCGTTGCCGCCGAGCGCTGGGGGTCGTCGTCGTTGACCTCGCTCGCCAGGCTGCGACGCAATCTCGTCGCTCGGGTGAGTACGCCGTCGATGTCGAGGTGGCGGATCACCTCAGCCCCTTCACCAAGGTCGAAGAGTGGTGTCGCAGCTGCCTTGGCCGGGGTGATGTGGAGCGCTCGGAGCTGCTCGGCGTTGGTGAGGCCGAGCAGGGAGTTGCCGTGCAGCACCTTGTCATCGACGAACGAAAAGGGGAGCTTGGGGTCAAGGGAGACCAGCCACAGCGAGAGCTTGCACATCTCTACGGCCATGGCGTTGATGTCCGCGCCGTAGAGGCACTTCGCGACAACCGTCCTTATCGCGTGGACGTACAGCTCGTGCGCCGTCCCAGTCGCCACACCCTCGCGGCGCCACGCCTCGACGAGCCGTGCAGCCAGATATCTAGCGGCAGCAACGAGGAACGCGCCGGAGCCGCAGGCGATGTCGGCGATCTTGAGGTCGAGGATGTCGTCGGAAGACACAGGCTGCCATGTGTCGCGGTCGGCAGTCTGGTGCGGCCCCGGGTTGAAGACGAGCGGCTCCAGGGCGTGCTGGACAACCTCCTCTGCCAGGCTGCGCGGCGTGTAGTGCGCCCCCGCCGTGGCGCGCGATGGGGTTTCGACGAGCAGCACACCGCCGGGCTCGACGACGAAGGGCCGGTTGCGTAGGTCTCGCCGAACGATGCCGATGAGGGGCCTCAGCCGGTCGCGCAGGGCCTCGTCGGTGGTGACGGCACGCAGCGCCCGTTCGACGTCCTCGACCTCGCCGCTGGTGCGGATCGCCTTGGCCAGCGCGGCCTTGGACGGCGGCTTGGCGGCGGGCTGATCGTCCTTCACCCAAGCCAGGATCGCGTCGGCCAGTCTTGCCGGGTCGTGGTACCGAGCGGCCATAGCCTCAAGCTCGGCCAGCGGCATCTCCGGTTCCTCGCCGAGCTTGCCGATGAGACCGACGGTGACCTCGTCGACCTCCTCGCTGGAGTAGCCGAGCAGGCCCTCGTAGATGTAGCCGATCTGTTCGACGTCAATGTCGCGGAACGAGATCCGCCGCGCCGGCTCGCCCCGCAGCTGGGCCATCTGCACCGAACGCAGGACCTCCAGCATCACCCGGTCGCTGACCGTGATCGACAGGGTGCCACGCGGGCTGCGCGTGGTGAGGAACGGGAACCGGTCGGGGTCGAACAGTGAGCCGCCGTACGAGGGCAGGCGCAGGTCCTCGAACGAGGCGCCGCGTGAGAGCGCCTGAGAGGTCGCCAAGAGGCGGTGCCAGGTGAGGTGGGTGCCGTCGAGTGACTCGCTGTCCTCCTCGCGCTCGCGGTGGTCGAGGGCCTCCAACTCGTCGCTGATGCCGTAGCCCATAGCGAACAGTCGGCTCTGCGGGAGCAGCCCGCGCTCTTCGGCGAAGAGCAGGAAGACCACGCGCATCATCACCGTCACGGCGGCCTCATAGACCTCCTCCCGGTCTTCAGGCAAGGGGTCGGACTCGTCGTGGCGGACGGCGTCCAGGGCGCCCTCCGAAAGGGCCTGAACGAGCAGCTCGACCGCTCGCCGCACTTGGACGCCCAGCGCCTCGGTAATCTCCTCGGCGGCGGCGACCGAGTCGCCGAACAGTTCGGTCAGCCGGTCCTCGGAGCGTCCGCCGACCAGCCGCCGGAGTCGGAGCATTTCGAAGAAGGCGTTGCGGGTCTGAGGCTCCTCGATCCAGGTCTGCGCGTCAACGATGCCGGAGGCGACCATGGTGTCCTTGCGGGCGCTGACGATCGCCCACCAGCGTCCGTCAGTGACGACGCCGATCGGGACGTGCCCGTGCCGGAGCAGTTCTTCCATTCGGTCGATCGGGCTGGTTGCCCAGCCGTCGTCCAGCGGGTCGCGGAGTGAGTCCACGGGGTCGACGACCAGGACTAGCACGCCGAGGGTCCCGCCGTGGGCGAGCGCCCCGGTGGGCGTCACCGTCACGGCGTGGTTGGGCGAGCGCACGCCGTCGGCCACCTCGGCGAATTCGGCCCCGGCGAGGTCGGTGGTGTAGCGGTCGCCCCAGCCGAGGACGTTGCGCAGAACCAGCTCCACCCACGAGTCGCGTGCTTCGCCATAGCGGTCGAGCGCAGCCGAGTCGTCCCGCCGCAGGTCCCAGTCTTCCCATGCCTTCTCGAACGCCGGCTTGGCTTCCTTGAGCAGGGCCACCTGGTCGGTGCCGAGCTGCGGCATCCCCTGCGGCCAGACGCGCTTGAGGGCGGGAACGGACAGAAACGGGCCGTCGGCGTCGACCAGCTCCAGCCACGCGCGGTGGAGGTCGGCTGCGGACCGCGCCGGCCCGGCGGACTTGCGCCTCATGACTGCACCCTCCCTGCTTCTGCGTCGGCCGGAGTCAGCGCGAAGACCACGGCCGCGGCGGACACATGCGGTTTGACGTCGGCATACCGTTCGCTGATCGCGGCGATCTCACGCTGCTCCTCCTCATGGAGGCTGGCCAGCCGGTCCTCCATCGCCCGCAGGTCGCGGCGGCGCTGCGCCTGCTGGTCGTCGGTGAACAGCTGCTTCTCCTGGGTCTCGATCTCCTGCGACAGTTGCTGGCGGGACTCCTCCAGATTGACTCGGAAAGCCGCGAAGATCTCCCGGGCGCGAGCGATGTCGGACTGCCTGCGGTCCCGCAGGGCCTCAGTGACCCGCTCCTGGTGGGACTCGGCCCGGCGTGCGACTGCGGCGAGCAGCCGACTTCGCAGGCGGGAGTCGTCGGCGCTCCACGTCTGGGCGAGCGCCGCGCGCACGCCCTCGTCGGCCAGCACCATGCGCTCCGCGTCGAGGGCCTTGTCGAGCACCTCTTCGACCTTGGCCTCCGCCATCGCCTGGCCGCGCAGGCGGACGCCGGTGAGAAAGACCTCCTCGTGCAGCCGCAGGCCCCCGCGCCCAACGAGGACCAGCCGAGAGACGGCGGCCACGCAGGACTGCGGCAGATCCTCGACCACGACCGCGGTCACCCGGTGCACCGGAGACTCGACGCCGAACAACGCACTGCGCAGCAGCCGGGCCGACCTCTGCATCAGTGCGTGGCCAAGGTGGATGTGTACCAGATCGGTGCGGTTCTGTGCAGCGTGGTCGTCGAACGTGATCGGACGCAGGAAGCCTGGGTTCAGACGGGTATCGAGGCCGTCGAGGGCGTGCTGCCAGGCCGACCCGAGCGGCGGGATCTCGAACACCCTCGCCTCGGTGCGGTCGTCGCCGATCTCGTTCAGCGGTGGTTGGGCGGTGAGCGCGAGGGCCGCGTCCACCACGCGGCGCGCGTTGCCGGGGGTGAGGTGCATTTTCAGCTTGTGCTGATCGTAGGTATTAGACAGCTCGGTGAGGCGGCGATTGAGCTCCATGCCGCCCGCCAGCGCGCGAGTGATGATCGCGTCGCCGCTCTCGCGGGCAGCCGCCTTGGTCCTGCGTACCGTCGAGGTCGGGCTGAAGTGCTCCTGCAGGTCGGCGTCGATGATCTGGTTGACCGAGCCGAGGTCGTGAGCGACGTTCCCGACCTTCTCTGCGATCCGGCGCATGAAGTCCATGTCGGCCGCATAGGTCGCCGAGGTCGTGTCGGGCTGGAAGTGGTAGATCTCCGGCGTGTTCCGCTGGCCGTAGCGGTCGATGCGCCCGATGCGCTGCTCGAGTCGGGAGGGGTTGAACGGGACATCGAAGTTGACCAGGCGATGGCAGTGGGCCTGCAGGTCGATACCCTCACCGGCCGAGTCAGTCGCGACGAGCACCCGCACCCGCTCCTTGCTCGGGTCCTCGCTGAAGCGGGCCCGGATCTCCTCCCGTTCCTCCGTCGGCGTCGACCCCTGGATGGTGGTCAGCACCTCGCCGTAGCCGAGCTGGGTGAGCACGCCGGTGATCCAGTCCAGGGTGGCGGCGTACTCGGTGAACACCACCACTCGCTCGTTCGTCCACAACTTGCCATCCGGTCGGCAGATCGCATCGAGGAAGCCGATCAGAGCCTGAAGGCGGGAGTCCGGCCGGTACTCGTAACCCTGGCCCCATGCGACCAGCGCGGAGATCTCCTGGGCGGTCGCGGCCACCAGCGGGTCGGAGCCCTTGCTCTGCCGCAGAGCGGTGAACTCCGGGTGGTCCGCCTGACCCTCCTCCTCATCGGGCTGACGACTGCCGAGGACCTCCTGGTAGTACTCGTCCTCGTCGTCCAGATCCGGCAGTTGGCCGGTCACGGCGGCCTGCTCGTACAGCTCCAGCGTGCGGGCGAACGACCACGGACTCGACAGGAAACGCTTCTTCAACAGCATCGCCACGATGTCACCGGAGCGCTTCTTGCCGTTGGCCCGGGCGCTCTCGGCGAGGATGCGCTCCAGAACGGCGAACTGCTGCTGCTCGCCGCCGTCCGGGGTGAACTGAATTGTCTTCAGCTGGCGGACCTTGAAGTCCTTGTCCTTCAGCTCGGTCTTCAGCCGACGCACCGTCACCTCACGCAGCGCCCGCTCGTCGAGCAGGGCGCCACGCTTGAACCGGCGGCCATCGATCATCTCCAGCAACGCGGTGAACGACTCCGGATAGCCGTTGTGCGGGGTGGCGCTGAGGAACAGGCGGTGCTCACACCTCTCGGCCAGCTCCCTCGCGGCCGTCGTGCGCTGGCTGTCCACGGCATAGCCGCGGCGCCCGTCCGCCGCGCTGGGGCTGGCTGGTGCTACGTGGTGCGCCTCATCGACGACGAGCACGTCGAACGCGAAGCGTCGGGCCGTGGCCGTGTCCCGGGCATCGGCGTAGGTCGCGCGCAGCAGACGCTGAGCGCGCACCGTCGGTAGCCACGACAGGCTCACGATGACCCGCGGGAAGAGCCGGAACGGATTCGCGTTCAGCCCATGGCTGCGCCGTACCTGCGCCATCAGCTCGCTGTTGACGATCACGAAGTCCAGGCCGAACTTCTCCCGCATCTCGTCCTGCCACTTAAGCGCCAGGCTCGGCGGGCAGACGATGACGACGGAGCGCGCCCGGTGTCGCAACAGCAGCTCCTGGATGACCAGGCCGGCCTCGATGGTCTTGCCCAAGCCGACGTCGTCGGCGAGTAGGAGGTTGGTACGGGAGGACTGAAGGGCGCGGCGCAGCGGCTCCAGCTGGTATGCCTCGACGTTGGCGCCGCTACGGAAGGGCGCCTGGTACGAGTCGGCGTCGGCCGAGGTGACCGCGCCCCAGCGCACGGCGTCCACGAAGGCCGCGAGCGTGTTCGGGTCGTCGAAGCCGTCCACAGCGATCGTCTCCGGCAGCCCCTGATCGGGCTCGACAGTGTGCCCGACCTCCAATTCCCAGACGACCGCCAGCTCTTCGCCGAGGCGGTCCTCTTCCAAAGACTGGAGGCTGACCACGTGCGTGAGCTGAGCCGTGCCCTCGTCGGCGGGGCTACGAGGCAAGCCCTGCTGGCGCACGTCCGCCACCGCCCAGGTGGAGCCCCGAACGTTGACGACCTGCCCCGATTCGGGGAGTGGAGGCAGAGCCGCGGGCTGCCCGTCTCCCGGTTGCCCCTGAGACCGCTGCTCCGATGCGACAGTCATCCCGCGCCCCTTCGCCGTTCGTCGCCGCCAACCGGGTGGGTGGTGCAAGCCACTGCGGGACCATGAACAACACCGGCCCGATCATTTGGCAATTGCCATCCTCTCGCCATTTTTCGATTTTCGCAAATCTGCTGCTAGGGTGGACTCTATGCCAACCACCCCCGATCGCGTCCGCGACCTGATCCAGGCGTCGGGGCTGAGCCAGGGTGACTTCGCACTTCGGGTCGGGCTCAACGATTCGAAACTATCGAAGTCCTTGAGCGGCGCCCGGCGTTTCTCATCCTTGGACCTCGCACGGATCGCCGAGATCTGCGAGGTCACCGTCGACTGGTTGATCACCGGCGAAGAGCCCCCCTTAGCGCTAGCAGCCCGGACGACTGGCGGCAGCGCTGGCGACGCGGTCGGCCTGGCCAAGCGGTACGGCACACTGCGATCGGACATGGCGGCCATCGGATACCCCCAGCCATGGCAGCCAGTGAACAACCGTTCTGGAACAGGCACTTGGGCTGATCAAGGTCGCAAATTGGCGGAAGCCGCACTCGAAAAGCTACGGAAGGCCGGGCGGTCCCTGATCCAGGGCAGCCTGCCTGCCCTGGTGGAAGAGGTCTTCGGCGCCGACGTGGCCATCGCCGAACTCGGCCCCGACTTCGACGGGTTGGCCACGTCAACCGACGAAATCAAACTGATCGTGCTGGCCACCTCCCACGTCGCCGCACGACAGCGCTTCACCCTGGCCCACGAGCTCGGCCACCTGCTCGCGGGCGACGACCAAGGGCTCCACCTCGACCGAGACGTCTTCGACAAGGGGCAATCGAAGGACCCGACCGAAGCTAGGGCCAACGCGTTCGCCGCGTCCTTCCTCATGCCGCAAGAGAATCTGCGCACGGCCGTGGGCTCGACCGGCCTTACCGAGGCAGCCTTCGCTGACCTGTCATGCGACCTGATGGTGACCCCGTCGGCACTGGCCTACCGGCTGCTGAACCTCCGACTGATCGACGCCGGCACCTGCGACCGCTACAAGACCCTCACTGCGGCCAAGGCGGCCAACTTGGCTGGCCGCAGCGAAGAGTTCGCTCGGCATGTCGCCGAGGCCAAGACGCCTCGTCCCCCTGGGCTACTCCTACGCGACACCTACGCCGCCTACGACTCGGGCTCGACCACGCTTCGCCCGTATGCCAACCTCATGGGCGTTGACGTAGAAACGCTCAGAGACGCTCTGGAAGCGGAGAGCGAGGTCTCCGACTTCTCATGAACGCCTACCTCTTTCCCGACAACACGGTGCTGTGCAACTTCGCCTCGGTCGACCGCCTCGATTTACTGAAGGCCGTACTCAACGGACGCGGCAGATGGACCGAGGCCGTCGCATACGAGGCCGCCAGATCGTCCAACGTGCTGCCCGCTCTCGCTTCCCTCGCCGCCAGCGGGTGGCTGGGAGAGCCGATCGAGGTCAGCAGCGACTCGGACGTCCAGCGTGTCCAACGCATCCGCCGTACTGTCTTCGGCGGCACCGATGACCAGCCCCTGAAGCACCTCGGCGAGGCCGAAACCTGCTTCGTCATCAAGGAGTGGAGCACGTTCAACGGTTCCTGGTGGATCTCCGATGACCAAGAAGCGGTGAGGTACGCCCGCTTTCAGGGCATCCCCACCCGAGAGACCGTCGACCTCATGTCCCTCGCCACCGTTGACGGCGAGATCACGGCGCAGGAAGGGTTCGACCTGCTGCTGAAGATGATCGACCAGGGTCGGCACCTTCGGCTCCCTGTCTCAGCAGCCGACCTGCTTCGATGATGCTGCATGATCTCGACATGACGGAAGACCGTCAGGTGCTCCCCCTGGTCGGCAAGCCGCTCAGCATCGACGCCGATCAGACTCGTCACGCAGAGGGACGGCGTATAACTGCGAGCAGCACCATGAACCAGGCGGAACCCGGGCGGCGGGATCAGGCGAGGCTTGCCCCCGGCCACCCGGCACGTGGGCCCACAGTCTTCCCGACGCCGCCTTGGCTACGGTCGCCGCACAAGGTGAACGAGAACAGGCGCGCACCGGCCGTACCAGGAAGTCCACGCACCTGGGCGACCGCCGGAGAGCCGACGCACCGGCGGTCGACCGTGACCGATTTCAAGGTCCGAACAGCGACTGCTGTCCGGTGCCGGGCTCCCGGGACTGCCGACGGCGCATCCTGGTGGCGAGGTTCTTGTCGTACCCCCGGGCGTGATTGCGCTTGTGCCGCTCCTTGACTGTCTCGCGCGGCGGGGCAGTGGCCCGATCCACGACGATGGACACGGACATTCCTTCCTCCGCCCGCTGAATGCCGAGTGTCCTCAGCTCGTCGAGTGTGGTGCCCACTGTGCCGACGAGCCCGTTCTTGACGAGCGCAGTGAACTCCGTGTTCCCCAAGTACCGGTCGACATAGCCGTATCCGACGCGCGTGCCCCCGTTCGGGCCCTGCGTCGCATCGTCCTCCAGCAGAAGCCGCACGTACGGCACCGGCAGATACATGCCTGGCGCCGGACCTGGGTCGACTGTTTCCTCCAGCGGCCAGTAGGCGAGTTTGACGAAACAAGGGTCCGAACCCAGCCGCCACTCGTGAGGCGCCCGCGGGGTCCCGCTCAACGCGGCGACCTCGTCGAGACGGTCGAGTTGCCCGAGCAGTTGCTTATCCACATACATCCACCGAGTGCCCGCGGCCGGGGGAAGCCGTTTGGCTTGCACGAGAATGAAGCTCTGGGTGGCCTCGTGGTAGTAGATCAGGTCCGCGCCGAGCCGGTTTTCCACCGGTGTTGCGTTAATGTTCGCCACCTCGATCCGGCTCCCGAGGTGTTCGAAGACCTGGATGTCACAGCGGAAGGACACCCCGGTCGCGCGGCTTCCGGAAGGCCACCCCGACTCAGTGAACACATCGTCGCCGAACTCGATGTGACGCGCGTCGTTCTCGATCAACCCCTGCTCGAAGGGTTCCGGGATCAGCCCGGCCAGGTGGGGGGCATTGGGGTCACTGGGACGCCGCCAAGCTGCGAGTCGTGACGGTGGGATGTTGCCGATGGCCAGGCCCAGCCGGGTCATATCGTACTGCTCCTGCCAAGAGCGATCCTCAGCGCGTCGAGGGTCGAAGGGGTCGGGCTCGGCCGCCTCTCCAAGGAAGGCGAGCGTCCTGCTCAGCAGATCGTGCTGCCGCGCGAGAGCCTTCAGTACGTCTTCCGAGTCCTCGTCTCCGAGCACGGTGACTTCGCCTGACAGAGCACGCACGAGGGACGGCCGAGCGCGACGCGGCACCTTGTGAAGGAACGAGCGCATAAGGACCTGGACGGGACACTCCCGCACCAGTTCGACCGTGATCCGGGAATCGACGGCCGCGACCTTCTCCCCGCGGGGGCGCCGCACGACTCCCAGCCAGAGAAGCGGGCACTCGTCGCTCTCAGCCGAAGACCGCGTCACAAGTAGGGTGATCCGGGGCGTCTGATCTCGAGGAAGAGAAGCGACGGCGACCGTCTTCGTGAAGGACTGCTTGATCCGTAAGTCCGTATCGATGCGGTCCAGTTCCTCGGCACTAAGCGCTATGACGTAAACCATGCACGGAGCGTACGTGGATCACTACTCGCACAGAAGGTCGTGCTATCGCCCGTGGCGGCCTCCGCGTGAACACCGCCTCGGCGACCGAAGGCCGTTTCCGTTGCGGAACACGGGTATCGCGTCGAGCCTGCTGAGTATGTGACGGAAGGGCCGCTCATGCAGCAACTCCACGTCTCGCAGACGGCGGATGGAGGTGGGCCGGCGCCTCTCACGCTGGCGGCGTTCGCACGACCGTTCTCCCATAGCCCCGCGAGACCACCCGATACCAATCGCCACCAACGCCCTGACCTGCACGGATACCACCTCCGACTAGTGGGCAGCGTGATCGAATCTCATTCAGGACGAAGAGGTTGCTCACCGCGGGTTCGCTGACGCTCTCCGCATGCCGAGCCCTGGCCTACAGAGCAGCCGTCGATGACGATCAGCCGAACATCGAGCCATCGCTGGCGCTATCTGAGGCTGCGGCATACCCTGTTTACGGGTTTCATGCGGGTAGTCCGCACCAGAGAGTGAAAGACGACACTTGGGAGCCCGCCTCGTAAGGAGGTCAGACGTGCTACTCACCTTCCGAGTGGCCAACCACCGGTCGATCCGGGACGAACAAGAGCTGTCGATGGTGGCCACCGAGTTCAATGACGGGTCCGGCCGCGATGCGCATGTGCGAGTCGCAGGCAAGGCTGTCTCGGTACTCCCGGCCATCGGCGTCTTCGGTGCCAATGCCTCCGGTAAGTCCAACGCTCTGGCGGCGCTGCGCTTCATGCGCAACGCCGTGCTGGAATCCTTCGCCGACTGGGGGAAGCACCCCGAGACCGTGCCTCGTGAACCGTTCGCGCTGGATCCCACAGCACGCGAGGAGACCAGCCTCTTCGAGGTCGACCTGTTGCTCGGGCAGCCCGGGAGGAAGACCCGCTACACCTACGGCTTTGAGCTCTCCGACAAGCGCGTCGAGGCCGAATGGCTGCATGCCTATCCCAAGGGGTCGCATCGTCAGATCTGGTTCGACCGGGAAGCCGACCGGCCAGTGGACGAAGGCGGAGAGTTCCGGTTCCCCGGTTCCGGGCTGGAGGGACGTAAGGACGAGATCAAGGCTCTGACCAGACCAAACGCCCTGTTTCTCACTGTGGGCGCGACCTTGAACCACCGCCAGCTGACCGCCGTGCACCGCTGGTTCCTCAACAACCTCTGGCTCGTGACCTCTCAGCACGACGTTCGGAACCGTACCGAATGGACCAGGGAACGGCTCACCGTCGGGAACGCTGGCATCGAGTTCCGCGAGCGGTTGATCCGGCTACTCGCCGGTGCGGACCTCGGCATCACCGGGCTCACCACCGATCCCGATACTGGCGAGGTGCAGCTCCTGCACCGCACGCCCGAGGGCGTGGACCGACCGCTGGACTTCTGGCGGGAGGAGTCACTGGGCACACAGGCATGGTTCGCCTTTCTGGGCCCCCTATTGCACGCGCTGGATCGTGGAGGCATCCTGCTCGCCGACGAGCTGGACTCCAGCCTGCACCCACGGCTGGCGGCCGAGGTGATCCGCCTCTTCCAGGACCCGGACGCCAATCCACGCACCGCTCAGCTGATCTTCACCACTCATGACGCCACCCTGTTGGGCCCCACCGTGGCGGAGCGCCCCCTCGACCGGGACCAAATCTGGATCACCGCCAAGGAGAGCACCGGGCAGAGCACTTTGTATCCGCTGGTCGCGGCCAAGGTCCGTAAGGACGACAATCTCGAACGGCGCTATCTGCACGGCCACTATGGCGGTGTCCCTCGGGTCGGCGCGGGCGAGTTCGCCAGAACGCTGGCATCCCCCGAGGGGGAGGAGAAGGCCACCGCGTGAGCAATAAGCAGCAGGCGCGCGGCACCCGGCGCACACGCCGACGCGGCGCGGACGCCTCCCCGCTGGCACTTCGCAGACCCGTCGGGTCGTACGGCGACAAGTCGCAACGCGTCATCTACGTCGCGACCGAGGGCAGCAAGACGGAGCCTGCCTATCTCGACCTGCTCAATAAGACCCTCGGTAGGGGCAACGAGAAAAAGGGCATACCGGCGTTCTACCTGGACTACTGTCACCCAGGAAACCCCAATGGACTGCGCCCTTCCCAGGTCGTGCAACAGGTACGATCCAAGGCCGGACCCGGCGAAGAGATGTGGGCCCTGTTCGACCGGGACGCGGCGGACAGCCGTGACGCCGATATCCGCGAGGCGTACAAGGTCGCGCGTGGGAACGGCGTTCAGGTGGCTCTGTCTCACCCATCCTTCGAGCTGTGGCTGCTGCTCCACTTCAAACAGTGGAGCAGCCGGGAGAACGGCATCGACACCAGAGTCAAGGACCAGCTGCGCCGACACCCCGACGCCAAGGGATTCCAGGACTACGACAAGGCATCCGGCAAGCGGGGCAAGGGGCTCGACGGTCCTCGGGGACAGTCCTTGATGGCGGAACAACGACTAGCGGACGCCGTTCACCATGCCCGCAAGCTGATCGACTCCTGCCCACACGGGGACTGCTCGGCCAAGCAGGCAGACCGGGCTTCGGAGCTGAAACCAGCCAACGGGAAGCGACCGGCGGCCACGCTGAGTGCGGAGGAGTACGCGCGGCGATCCGGCCACGCAGCCACCTGCGATCCGCTCAAGCGGGACCCGTCATCGGATGTCTGGCGGTTACTGGCAGCACTCGGGATCGGAAACAGAGCCAAGCAATGACCCCGGGAAGCCGTAACGGCCGTGCCCCGGTCGTCCGTCTCCACGGCGGTCTAGGCTTCCTCAGCGCGCCCTCTCGGGTGCCGTCGAAGATCGAAGGAAGCAGCGCGTGGCCCGAATCACCATGACCCAGCTGGAGCGGCATCTGTTCGCCGGTGCCGATATCCTGCGCGGCAGGATGGACGCCTCGGCGTACCAGGGCCACCTGCTGGGGATGCTCTTCCTCAAGTGCAGCTCGGATGAATTCCAGCCACAGTGGCACAGCGTCCACGACGAGGCGCTGGCCCGCACCGGTGACCCGGCCGAGGCCCTGGAACGGGCCAACGATCCGGACTCCTACCGCGACCTCTACGTGCCGCCCTGTGCCCGCTGGTGGGCCGGCCCCCACCACGATCCACACCGTCCCCATGACCCGGCGCCTGGTCTCTCCCAGCTGACAGGGAACGTCGGGGAAGCGCTCGACCAGGCGCTCGCGGCGCTCGCGGATGCGAACGACAACCTCACCGGAATCGGCAACCGTATCGACTTCGGCAAGATCCCCGACACTGAGCTGCGCAGCCTGGTCCGCCACTTCTCGCTGTATCGGCTACGGAAGGAGGACTTCGCGTTCCCCGACATGCTCGGCGCCGCGTACGAATACCTCCTCGGCCGGTCCGCCGACTCGGCGGGCCGACTCGGCGGTGAATTCCACACCCCGCGTGACGTGGTGCGGATGATGGTCCAGCTCGTCGACCCGCGCCCCGGCGACACCGTTTATGACCCCTGTGCGGGGACCGGTGGCATGCTGATCGAAGCCCATGAATACGTCGGCGAACACGGTGGTGACCCCCACCAGCTCATGCTCTGCGGCCAGGACGTGAACGGCTCTTCCTGGCTCATGGGGACCATGAACATGCTGCTGCACGACATCCGAGAATTCGAGCTGAAGCGCGGCGATACCCTGACCGACCCACAGCACCTCGACGACGACGGTCGACTGCGGAAGTTCACCAAGGTGCTCTCCCACCCGCCGTATTCCGTGAACTACGACCCGGAGCTGGTCGCCAAGGCGGATACAGAGCACGGTGAGCGGATGCGCTGGGGCTGGGCGCCGGGTAGCGGCAAATGGGCCGATCTGATGTTCGCCCAGCACATGATCTCGGTGCTGACGGAAGGCGGCATCGCCGCGACGGTCATGCCCCACGGCCCACTCTTCCGCAGCGGCGCTGACCATCTCATCCGGGAGGGGCTGCTGCGCGATGACGTCGTCGAGGCCGTCATCGGCCTCGGCCCCAACCTCTTCCACCACACCGGCATCCCCACCTGTGTACTGGTCCTACGGAGGCCAGGCACCAAGAGCCCGCAGCGCTCGGGCAATGTCCTGTTCATCAACGCCAGCCGCGACTACGTAGCGGGCCGCGCCCGGAACGAACTCGGCCCGGAACACGCCGAGCGGATCGTGAAGACCTTCCTCCGCTGGCGTGAGCAACCCGACTATGCGCGCGTGGTCAGCGTGGACGAACTGCTGGCCGCCGATGCCAACCTGAACGTCGGCCGCTGGGTGGATGCTTCACCGTCCGCCGAACCGCAGAACGTACGAGCACATTTGTACGGCGGAGTGCCGGCATCAGAGATCTCGGCGGTTGCCGACCGCTTCCACCGGTACGGCATCGAGGACCTAGGCACGCTCCTCGCCCAACGCCTGGACGACCCCGACTACTACGACTTCCTCCCGGAAGGGGCAGAGGCGACTGTCGCGCGCATCCCGGAGCTGACAGCCGCGCGCGAGCAGGGACTGCGTGAGGCATATGGCTGCTGGTGGCAGCAGTTCGCTCGCACCCTCGTCGAACTGCCCGTACAGCGTGACCTAATGACGCTCCGTGGCTCCCTGACGGACGGGATCACCGCCACGGTCGCCGGTGTTGGGGTGTTGGACGAGGACACCCCGAGCGGCATCGTCGCCGACTGGTGGATGGCCCACCGATATGACCTGAAGGTACTCGCGGCGGGCGGTTGCGAGCGCGTACTCCAGGACTGGGTCGCCTCCATCGAGGCTGTGGTCGAACCGAGCGCGGCAGAGGGCAGCGTGGGCGGCAGGGCTACAAGCGCCACGGCCACGGAGCGCCGCCTGGCGATGGACCACCCGGTGGTGCGGCGACTCATCCCGGCGTTCCTGACGGACGTCGCCGCTGCGGACAGGGCCTCGACGGCGGCGAAGGTGGCATCGCACAAGACGGCCCAGGACGCGGCCGAAGAAGCCACCGGGGCGGGTGCCGATACGGGCCGGCGGAAGAGGGAACGCCTCGCGACGGCAAGGCGACTCAGGGAACTGGATCGGCGCTTCCTGCCCGACCTGCGGGCAGCGGCCGAGCGGGCCGTCGCCCAGGGCACGGTGGACGAGGTGGTACTCGACGTACTGGGCCAGGGCCTGGCCGACCGGTTGGACGCAGCAGTCGCAGCAGGACGGGCGGAGCTGATTGCTACGTTCCGGACTTGGGCGGAGAAGTACGCGGTCTCGCTCGCGGACACGAAGCACGAAAGCCAGGAAGCCGACCGAGACCTCGAGGCGTTGTTGGCGAGCTGGATCACAAGCGGCGAGGTGTTCGACTCTGTTTGGCCGACCGTCCCGCTGGGCAGCGTGCTGCGGTCACGGCCGAGCCGTGGCTATGGTGGCCGATCTGTTCCGGAGCGGACGGGCGTCTTTGTGCTCGGGATGGGGAGCATCACCGCGGAGGGTTTCGTTCCACGCACGTTGAAGCACGTACCAGACGACGCCTTCACGCGGCAGTTCCGGCTGGTGGACGGCGACCTGCTGGTAAGCCTGGCCGGTGGCGAAGAGCAGGTGGGCAGAGCCGTGCGATACCGCGACATCGGCGACACCTGCGTCTACCCGCACGAGATGATGCGTCTGAGGACCGACGTGCGGAAGTGCCTGCCGGAGTATGTGGAGGTCGCACTGCGCTCGGAGTCGGTGCGTCAATGGATACGCACCCGTGTGCAGACTTCTACTGGACTGATGAAGATTAGCTCTGCCGCGGTGACGGAGTGTCCGATTGCCCTCCCGCCTCTGAGCGAACAGGCCCAAGTGGTAGCGGCGCAGGATGCGTTCGAGCGGCGTGCGAAGGCGTTGCGGGACGAGTTGGCAAAGCTGCGGGTGGTGCGGCGCGGTGTGCTGGAGAACCTGCTCGGCGAACCGTTCCCGGAGAGCGGATGACGCGAGCGGATCGGGGTGACCCGACCTGATTGGGTAATGTTCCGCTACTCCCCTCCTCGCGTTGCGCACGAGGAAGGGACCGAGCCGTTGGGGGCGGAGGTTGGCGCGACCGGAACGATCGCGCGGCAGTCAGCCGCTGGTCAAGCTGCTTACCGACATGGGCTGGGTTCGGCATGAATGTCCTGGCGTAGACGAAGAGTTCGGACCGTGCCGAGCGTGTGTTGTGGCGGCGGTCGACCGCCTCAACCAGGGCGCAGATGGCACATGCTGGCTGACCGGGGCTCAGATGGAGGCCGTGTGGGCCAAGGTGCGCGCTTCCGGACCGGTGGAGCGCATCGCGGCGGCCAACAGCTGGCTGTCCCAGCTGCTTCGTACCGGAATTCCCGCCCAGGAGCTGCCGGGCTGGCACGACGGCCTGCCTGCGCGAGTACGGCTGATCGACTGGGAAAACTCCGCGCCGCGCGCCAATGACTTCCGACTGGTGGCCGAACGCCGCGCCGACGATACGGCCGCGCCGGGCCCGGTGCTGCAGGTGAACGGGCTGCCCTGGGTCGTCATCGTGAATGAACCAGACGCGTGGGGCGTCATCCCCTATCTCGTCCACCGGATTCGGAATCTCGCCGGGGCCGGTTACGGCTCCGTACCGGCACAGCCCGGACTGGCTCGACACGCCCAGCTACTGGTGGTCATGGACGAGTCAGATGCCCGGCTGGGAACCATCACCTCCGCAGAAGGGGAGTTCGCCCCCTGGCGCACCGTGGCCCCGGCCACCGAGGAGCAGGTACGCGCCGAACTCGGCTGTCCGGCCGAGCATCCACTGCGCCCCTGGGAAATCCTGGCCGCTGGTGTCCTCCGCCCATCCCATCTGCTCGATCTGGTACGGAACTTCGTCCATGAGCAGGAGTGGCCGACGGGCCACGAGCAGCGACGATGGCAGCCGATCAAGACCGTGGCGCGCTATCCGCAGTACCGCGCGGTTCACCAAGTGACCTCTCTGCTGGCCGACCGGGCCGATGGCCTATCGGGCAGCACAACCGCCCGGCAGGCCGGAGTGGTCCGGCACTTCGCCGGCTCAGGGACGGTACGGACCGTGAGCCTCCTGGTGCGTCGGCTTCGGGCAAATCCACAGCTCGCCGGTCACAAGATCGTCGTGGTCACCCAGCGCCGGAACAGGGAGCGCCAAATCGCCCACGACTTAGCGCAATTGGGCGAGTCTGCAGTCAGCTCGCCCTCTGCAAACGGAGCCGTCAGGGCCCTCGCTCTCGATGTGCCGGACGTGCTCGTGCTCCCCCTCCAGAAGCTTGGCGGCGTGCAGAGCGCGACGGGCCAGCCGTTTGACAGCCCCAAGGATCCGCCGCCCGCCGCCGTGAACACCCGGAGCAACATCCTGGTGATCCTGGACGAGGCGCACGGCCTAACCGCTCACCACGTCCGGCTGCGGGAGCTCCTGCCCCACGCGGCCTTCCTCGGTTTCGCGGAGGGCCCCGCGCCCAAGCGGTCGCAAGCCGCCATCCAGCACCTGTGCGGCGAACCTGTCGACGTCTACACCGCCCAGGACGCCATGGCCGACGGTGTGCTGACGCCCGTGCTATATGAGCGGGCCGTGCTCACAGACATCAGTGAAGCTTCCGGTGCGAACGGTGGCGACCTTCCGGCCAGGGCCACGCGGATGTTCCGGCACTGGGCCTTCACCGGGCTGCGGCACAGTGTCGCCGCGCAGGTCATCGCCGCCTCCCGGGCCGATGCGATCCGGTACTGCGACGCCCTGGTCGATGCCCGAAACCAGCTGTTGGCAGAAATCGAGGCCCTGGACCCCGACCTCCTGAGCGACCCGAGCGCGGCGGACTACGCCACCGCGGAGGAGCGGGCCTTGTTGGACCTCTGGAACCTTCGCCATGTGCTGAAGAGGATCGAGCCGCGCGCAGCCATCACCGTGGGCACAATGGACCCGCCGGAGTGGCGGCGCTGGACCGGACCCGCCAGGGGCTGGGCGGACGGCCTGGCCGAAGCAGTCGCCGAGCGTCCGCCGGATCCCTCCTGGGGAGCGAACCCACATGACGGGGTAGCCCCGGGCACTGACCCCAAAGCGGGGGCGTACCGACCGACACCGGGCGCCTCTCACACTGCCCATGCCCTGACCGGCTTCACCGCGGTTCGGTCCAAACTAGAGGAGGTGGAAAACGGCGCCTTCGGGCACCTAGTGTTCCTCGACCGTCGCATCACGGCTGCCGAGCTGAGGCAGATCATGCGCGCCCGGCGCCCCGGGGACGCGATACACCACGTCGTCGACCACGCAGAGGCCATACCGAGCCTGGAACGAGCGTTCGCCTGCTATGCCCCAGACCATCTGCGCGATGTGCTGGGCCTCGACGCGGCGCCGCACTGGGGCCTGTGCAAGGACCGTGGCCAGGCTGTGGCCGAGGTGCTGTGGCGCGTCCACGGCGAACTCCGGAGGTTTCTCGCTGTAAGCACCCCTTCGGGCAGCATCGACTCCCTGCACACCGAACCCCTGCGGGAAGATCTCCTTGCGGCCCTCGCCGACCCCCTCGTCCATGCCCGATTCATCGGTCTGGTCCGGCAGTTCCTCGCCGCCCTCAACTCGGCACTGCCGACGAAGGCGGAGCCCCGATACGTCGAACTCGCCGGGTGGTTGGGCATCGTGCAGTACGTGGCGTGGAAGCGCCACCGCCCCGACTCCGACTACTTCGAGCCGCGCGCCTCCGGTGTCCACGTGGACGACTTGATAGAGCGGCGGCTTGAGGAATCGGATACCCGCTACCTTGTCCCGCCGGAGAGGATGACAGCCCCCGACTTCCTGGAACGGGTCACGGCGAACACCGACCCCCGGGCACGTGCCGCCTATCTGCTATACGCCGTGCTCGACCACCTGACCTTCCGGCCGCTCGCCAATGCCCTGCGGCAGCAACTTTTTGACGACCAGCTGACGGCGATCATGAAGTCCGGCATATCAGGTTCGGAGCGCACAGCGGAGGCTCTGCTGGCACTGGCCCGAAACATTCTGGCCGCGGAGCACGACCATGCCCAGGCGGCCTCCGAGCCAGCGCTAACACCCCTGCAGCGGGTACTCCTCCTGCTAGAACAAGCCGTTCCTGGTCAGCGACGGTCGGACGGCGCGGCGCCGGTCCCGGTGCGAGCAGCTGCAGAGGCCATTACGTCCAAGATCGCTCACGAGGCCCGCCTCCCACACCTCGGCTTGCTGGAGGCCACACGGAACCGGCTGCGTAAGGAGCTCCGGCAGGTGCTAGAGAAACAGCTGAGACTGGACTGGAGTGCCACCGGCCCTCTCGCCACACGCCTGGTCGAGCTGGCCGTCGAGCGCCAGGAGGAATTTGCTGACCATACCCCGGACCGGGCCACCACTGAGCACACCGAAGTATTGGGAGCAGTAGTGCTCCCCTGGCCGGGTGGAGCGGAGCCCAGTGGCACGAACATGTAGGGCTGCCGGGCGGCGAGTCGATGCATGGGCCAATGATCCGCCCAGGGAACCGTTCTGCTTCAGGCCGGGTCTGAAGATGGCGTCGCTTCGCAGCAGCTCGCGGCCACCTTGGACGGCGCCGATGCCATGGCGGTCGCACCAGCCGGCACCACAGTAGGCAAATTAGCCCGCGCAATTCGACGCGCGGTAGCGACGGCCGTGCTGCCGCACCACAGCTTGGGAGAAATCTGGGAGAAGATCTTCTCTCAGAGCCACTACGGGACCGCTCCAGACCGGCCGAGGCCAACGCACTGACCTGTGGAAACGTGATCACCCACAGGCAGAAGGCTTGCGTGCCCTTCATTCGGGACGAAGAGGTCGTGGGTTCAAATCCCGCCACCCCGACATTGAAGTACCAGGTCAGGGGCCTGATCCGCTCAGCGGGTCGGGCCCCTGAGTGGTTCCGGGGGGCATTTTGGGGGCCACGTTCATAGTGGCCCCCGCTATGCCACCTGACCTCCTCGACTGGCGCAGGTTCCCAGGTCGGCCGGACTCTTGAGGACGCACCTGAACGGCGCGCAAACGGGCTCAGCAGCCATGGGCCGGATTGCACAGGGGCAGTAATCCTGTCGTCCACACGCCGTCAAAACACTTTGCTCCGGCCAGGCGGCCACGCTCGCCATTACGTCGGACCTGGGTTCCTCCCGCAGTCACCCGGGGTTGAGGGCGCAAAGTGCCGTTGGGCACGCGTGATGCAGAACTGCCGTTCCTCCTATGGGGCGCAGTGGGCGGCAGCACTGGGGCGCACCCATCAGGAGCCGGACATGACACTCGACAGGGACATCGCCAAACTCGCACGCCGCATCCAGCACGTGTCCGGGAACACCATCCCCTTCCAGAAGGCACGGCCGACCGCCGCGCGTGAGTTGGGCGGACTGCCCGTTCACACCATGCCGGACGCGGAGCGGATCCCCCTCCGCGTCCGGTACACCGGGGAGAGCAAGGACGCCGCCCGATCCGCGATCAGCGGCGGCGTTCATGGGCTGGGTCCGGATCACTGCTCGGACGAACAGCGGGCCTTCCTGGCCCTGCTGGCGCTCGCGCTTTTCAACGGCAACGTGTACACCGGTCCGACGGCGAGATGGAATTACTCGGTTGTCGCCTCGTACGACCCGGTGATGTCGCCCCGCCGTGACCAGTTGGTGATCGTGGCGGAACGAGCCCCGGAGAACGTGGCCACCCGCCTGCTTGCCACTGAGAAGTCCGCCTCACGCGGCGTCCCCGGCCTACGGTACGAGGACAGCCACACGTGCCACGAGCAGCACTCCATCTGCCTGCGTCATCTGCCCACTGGTGCACTGCTGACCATCACCGGTGACCCGGCCGCATGTGAACACGGCAACAGGCGCAGTCTCGCTCCCCGGTACCGCTATCTCACCGTCCACCACGACCTCACCGCAGACGAGCGCCGTGCACTGGTTGCGATCCCTCCGATCTCGCGCGACGCCACCACCCTGCTGGCTGGTCTCGTCTCCCGCTACAACCTGGTGGACCGACGCGGTCGCTGGGCGACCAGTCTGTCCTGGGATCCTCTGGAGCGCCCCGGAGTCGAACGCAGGAGAGAACCGGATGTGATCCGGCACGGTGCCATACGCCAACTTTGGGGCGCCAGGGACTCGTGGGCCCTCCGTTGGACCGGCTATCCCGAACCCCGCGACCTGGCTCTGGCCCTTACCCACAGGGAGGCCGGGATCAAGGGCGCGGAGTTCACCCGCCATGGTGACGCCTACCGGGTAGTGCTGGGCACTTCCTCGCTCGACCTGTGCGACGGCAGGAGCTGATCCGTGCCGTTTCTCACCGAACACCCGGGATCCGCACCCGTGCTGGTGACCGCCATCGTCCTGGGAGTCCTCCGTTTCACGTTCCCGAAGGACTCTCGACACCGCTTGGAGTTGTGGAAGGCGGTCCTCGAACACCGGCGCCGGCGCTGGCAGGTGACGGAGCGCCGCCGTGCGGCTGGAAGGCCCGAAAGGACTGACCACCCGGACCCAGCAGCGGAAGCGCCGGAGCTGAACACCACGCCGACAGCCGACTCTTGATCCATTGAATACGGCCGAGCAGGCGCCCTGAGTAGCCATCGGCAAGGGGCTGGCCGTCCAGCCCTGCCTCCTGCCGGTGCGGCGCTAAATCGATGCTCCGGTCGCTACTCCCAACAGCGTGAGTGCCAGGAAGACCGTGCCCCAGGCCAGTGCGAGGCGTATGCAGCGGTACTTGGTCCAGACGGTCTGGGACAGGACCGCCAGTTGGCTCAGGTCCCGGGACACGGGGTCGGTGCGGCGGACCGTCCGCTCAAGATGTGCGACCGACAGCGCCAGCCTCGCGTCGCCGAAGTAGTGAGAGCGGGTGCGGCGGGGATTTCCAAGTCGCGGGGTCACGGCCAGGCCCAGTAGGACGAGTGCCGGTACGCAGGCTGCGCAGCCCGCCCAAAGGAGGAGCTGCGGGACGACGGGGTACTGTCGCGGGGCGATCAGGCCGCTGCCGATCACACCGAGCAGGGCGGTCAGGGCCGCGCTCAACGAGGCCAGCATGAGGCCGGCCTTGTTGTCGGCCCTCACCAGTTCCTCACGAGCCTCGGACAGCAGCACCCTGGCGAGTTCCGCGCCGCGGTCGGTTGCGGTGTCGCTTTCCGGGCCCGTGTCAGCGTCGCCTCCGGGCGTGGTCATATCTCCCCCTCCTTCTCGTCGATGCCAGAGGCCGCCCCGAGGTGTGGGGCGGCCGTGGTGGGGAGTTCCTGGGGCAGGTGGGTTCGTCAGACCGTCGACGAGCGACGGATCTCGTCCTCCAGCGTGTTCACCGCCTGCCGGACCCGGATGTTCATGGCCGCTGTGTGTTCGCGGAACGCCGCCTCCGACTCGGCGCGGTGGCGCCGAACCTCCTGTTCGATGGTGTCCTGAGCGATTTCGAGGTTCGCCAGGGCCCGACGCTCAGCGATCCGGACCTCCTCGCCGTGGATCTTGACCGCGCTGTTGCTCTCACTGGTGAGCATCCGGTCGTACGCGGTCTCGCCGCTCAGGTACTTCACCAGCACCGGGAGCACGTCGAGCAGTACGAACAGCACGCGGACCAGCCAGATGCCCACGAACAGCACCGGGTTTCCGCTCGCGAGTTCATCGAGCGCCCGGATCCGTTCCAGGACACCGATCTCCTTCTGCTTGGCTCGCTCCTCGGCCAGCCGCCGCTCGATGCCGTCGGCCCGGGTCTTGAGGAACGCGCCGCGTGACGTGGTCAGTTCGCCCTCGATCTTCGAGACGCGGCTGTTCATACCGGCGAGTCGCTTCTCGTTCTCGCTGGTGCGGTGGGTGCTCCGGTAGTCCTGTGCCTTGTCGCGCAGACGCAGACACTCGGAAGTCCGCTGGTACAGGCCGGTGGCAGCTATGCGGACCAGCCTGCGGCACTCGTCCCGTACCTCGGAGTCGATGGCCTCGAGCCTCGTGCTGTCCCGGTCCACCCGCTTCTGCAGTGCGCCGGCGTCCGAGCGCAAGGCAGCCAGTTCCTCGGCCCGTTCGCCGGGCGTCGCGCCGAAGGACAGAACATACGTCCTGTCGCAGCGCTCAGGGGTGACGGTCTGCGTAGTGGACGGTACGGGGTTGCAGCGGACCAGGTTCGTACGCAACTGGTCGATGGCGTCCGTACGTTCGTCTGCGACACGTTCCTCGATGGCTGTCTGGAAGATGCGCAGCACCAGCGGCTCCGCAATCACCACTCCGAGCATCAGCGCGATCAGCAGACGCATGACGAGAGGGCCCACCCGTCGCCGCGCATTCGGCTGAGGAGTGACCAGCCAGCGGTCGAGGTTGAGCACGAACAGCATCCAGATGACCGTCGGGACCAGGGCCACGACGGAGACCCTGCCGAGCGCCTCGGTCGCGAAGTTCCACATCGAGAACGCCGCGATGACGGAAGTGCCGAGCACCACTCCGCCAAGGGCCGTGTACTTGCTCCGCTCGTACCCGACCTTGGCCAACAGCTCCTCGTCGACGCCGGTCAGGGCACGCAGCCCTCGTGCGGCGTCGAGGCCGACGGGGCGGCGGGTGGTGCGGGCAGGCCCATCCCCCGCGGCGCGGCCAGTGGCCCCGGCGTTCGCGGTACGAGAGGCAGCCCCATCACCAGTGCTCTGGCCATCCGTCGTGTCGGAGACCGTCACATGGTTCGTCCGGAAGTCAGTCAACGAGATCGTCCTCGTCCTTGACGAAACCACCCTGCGGATCGCGCGAGCCGTCCCGGCCCGCTGCTGTGCGGCCGTTCCGTGACGGTCCCGACTCCACCATTCGGGTTCCGGCGCCGCCGACACCGGGGGTCGTCTGGCCGCCGGTTTCCCGCAGGACCTGCTCCAGGACCTGGTGGTAGTCGACGTACTCACTACCGCCCATCTGCCGCAGCAGCGTCAACAGCATGTCGCGGCGCATCTGCGCATCCGCCGTCTCCCGCGCCTGCTCGTGATCCCGCTCCGACGTCTCGGCCTTGTGGCGGCGGGTCGACTCCTCGTCGGTGAGCCGATGGATGCGAGCCGCCACCTCAGTGACGTCGATTTCCTTCCGGGCGATGCCGAAGGCGTCCACATGGTCGGATCCCTGGGAGAGCAGCTCCGCGATCCTGAGTGCGTCCTGGGCCTCGAAGTCGCGCTGTCCCCGCTGGAGTTCCCAGGACCGCCGCTCGTCTCTCAGCTTCTGCTCCCAGTCCCGCAGGTTGTCCGACGCGTGCACCTCGGCACTGACGAACTCGACGCTCATGCCTGTGACGCGCGGCGGCACGATCGCGCTGTAGGCGGTCATGCGGTGGCTGACCTCGGTACGCACCGCGTTGATCTCCTCGACGCGGTGCCCGGCGCTCACCCTCGGCAGGTCGCTGTCACCCATCAGATAGGCACACAGGGGGACGGTGACATCGACAATGCCCTGCCGTGCGATGACCGTCGGATCGGTCACCTGGCAGGTGAAGGACGCCCGCATGGTGAAGTTGTCCGCCTCGCTCACCGACGGTAGCGGGCGCTCCACATTGACCAGGCGCGCACGGGTGTCGACCAGGCTGACCGAGGAGGCGTCGAGCACGTCGGGGTGAGAGGGGTCGAACACCATGCCCTCGGGGAACGTGCGGTAGTTTCCGCCGACCCTCAAGACGTAGACGGCGCCGGGCGGCAGCGGCGGCACATCCTCGCGGCGGCGGCGCCGAGACCACCAGGTGCCCTGCACCGTGGCCAGTATGTGCTCGGCAATGACCGGGTAGTTCACTTGCTTCGGCCTCCTTGAGAGAAAGGGAAAGGAGCGGTGGGCATGAGGGACGCGGTGGAGCGCCGGAAGTCCTTCGGCGCCCGGCCCCGCAGCGATCCGAGGAGCACCTGCGCCAGCCGGTGGGCGCCGGGGATCGCGTAGTCGGGGTGTTTCAGAGCGATGGACAGGTGGTGGCACAGCGCCGCCCACTGTCGTCGGTTCATGGTGTTCCGCATGGCTTCGCCGAGTTCGCGCACCGCGGCCGTGACGGACGGTTCGTCCCGCAACTGCACCAGCGTCCGGCACAGCGCACTGACCGCCCGGCTCCGGTTGCCGCTGTGCAGGACATCCGCCCACAGGGACCCGAGATGGCGGGCGCTGTCCGGGACGGTGCGCAGGAGTGCCGCGGTGATGGGCTCAGGAGCCTCCAGCCGGGGGGCCTCCAGGAGTTGGACGGTGGTCCGCAGCGCGATCGACCGCTCCTGGGTTCCCGGCGCCGCCTTGGCTGTCACGGTCCGTACGTACCGCAGGATGAACAGGGCGCGTTCGGAGTCGTGTTCGGCGGTCTGCAGCAGCAGGACCAGCGAACGCCGGGCAGAGAACGCGATCCGCTCGCCGCGCTGTGTCAGGAACCAGAGCCAGTTGAGCGCCTCCAGGCGGTAGAGGGAGCCCAGGCGGCCCGTCAGCGCCATGGCCGCCGTCACGGCACGGCCCTGGCCTCTGTTGTCCACCCAGCTCAGGGCGATGTTCCGGGCCTGCGGCGCGAGATGCTCGATGTCGCACATGAACTGGAGCGTCAGCGCTGCGGTCACTCGCTGACTGGTGAGTCCTTCGGACCACACCTGCAGCAGGTTCTCGTCGACCTCCGCCAGGGCGTTCCGGGCCAGGATCGCGACTCCACGGGCCACCTCCGTACGGGTGTCCAGGTCACCCAGCAGGGCCAACTCACCCAGCCACTGGCGCAGCGGGTACCAGAGCTCGTAGCCGTACAGATCGTGCAGCTCCGCGATGACGAGCTCGCGGACACGCGGCGAGGTGAAGACCAGGCGACGCTCGCTGCGGCCGGCATCCCGGCCCGGTCCGGGACGGTGCTCAGTCGTCACAAACCCCACCGCCCGTGCCTTCCACCGGGCCCTCGACTGCTGGGCCACCGCACCGTGCAACGGCGTTCCGGCCCCGCCGTCCGGCTGCGCGAGCGGCGTCTCGCCACTCTGCTCCCAGTTGCGCACATGGGTGACCAGTGCGGCGCACTCCTTCTCGAACGTCCGCTCCGGGATGCCCTCCAGAAAGGCCAGGGCCGCGAGCGGGAGCAGGTCGTCCGCAACCGGCTGTTTACGGAAGAACTCCTGGACCAGCTCCTGATGGCGGTCCCGCAGGGTATCCAGCGCCGCCTCCGCACCCTCACGGGACAGAGCTACGGCAGCGGCGACGATGTCCGCCGGACGCCGCTGCTCGCTGACCCGCTCCAGCACCTCCTGCTCGGTGTCCGGCGCGAGGACGGCGTGCGGCAGTTGCTTCCTGCAGTGCTCGAACAGCTCCACAGGATCCGGGGCCTGCCACGACACACAGTGGTCCTGCAGCGCAAGCCGCCGACGGGTCGTGTCGCCCGCCGTGATCACCAGGTACGACCCCTTGCGGCGCAGTTCCTCGCTCAACCGCCCAATCGCGTACGCCTGCACCGCCTCGACGTGCAGCTCGCCGACGTAGTCGAGGATGACGTACCCCTGCCCCGCCTCAAGGTCCTTCGACGCGGCCAGCTCGGCGAGGGCGTTGGCGGGTGACAGGCTCCGCAGCTTGGCCTTCTTGCCCAGAGTCTCCCTGAGCACGGCCAGAGAGCCGGCGCCCCGGCCACAGCTGTTCTGGCCGGTCAGCACCACGAGACCGTTCGCACGCAGCTTGCCCAACGCGTCGTCGAAGCAGGGCTGCGGGGGCACATAGAACCGCAGTGCCCGGTCGGCCTCCTCGGGTTCGATGGTGCCGGGTGCGAGTCCCGGGGACGAGGTGGCGCCGAAGCCGAACGCCGCTCCAGAGGCATCGACGACGCCGTAGAAGTTGTTGTTGACGAGCTGGTGGACACGGCGGAGGTCGTCGTAGCCGCGGTCGTCCTCCTCCCGTTCGTCCGGCTTCTCACGCTGCTCGGCGGCCTTGTCCGGGCCCGAGTCCTCGTCTCCCGCCTCCGGCGCGCTCTCGTCGTCCGGCACAAGCGCCTCGGGAGCAGAGACGGGCGTTACGTCCAGCCCGTCGCCCGGGTCCTCGTCATCAGCCACCGGTGCTCCCGAAGCCGAAGACGGCTCCCCGCGCGTCGACAGGGCCGGCCATGTTGGTGACGTTGATGTTGTCGCCCCGGTACTCGTTGCTAATGCCGCTCCCGCCGCCGGTCACACCCGTGGCGGCCGGCTCCGGCCGGTCCGCCGCGGGCTCCCCCGACACCGGGGCCGCGTGCTTCCCCCACTGCGCGGCCCCGGGCTCGCTGGAGGCCGCTGCCGGTGCGCCGTGCTCAGGCACGCGCAGCCAGGCCGTGGCCTCGTACTCCTTCACCTGGACGGTCACGCGGCTGAAGTCCTCGCTGGACAACGTCGTGTGACCGCCCGCCACTATGGACCGGAAGACGTCGTCGGACAGCAGCAGCGCCAGCTCGGCGCCGGGGTGCGCGGCCAGGGCGTCGTACAGCGGACGTGCGTTGAGTAGACGCGCGGTGGCCACCACGGCCGCACCGGCGAAGCCGTTGTCCGCCAGTTGTACCAGTCCCTGATGGATGACGGCCCGCAGCCGCATCCGGGCCTCGGGAACCCGCTGGGCGTTGTACTCGCCCAGCTCGGCGACGAGATGGCGGACGTAGTCATCGACCAGGCGCGGTTCGGTGCCGTCGACGGGCCGGACCGCCAACTGCTCGTCACCTTTGCGTTGGATGTGCCACTGCGTGCGGTCCAGTCCGGCGCCCTTGGCTGCGCTGTCGAGGAGCCGCGGCAGATCGTGCTGGATTTCGGACTGCCTACGGTCGTTCTTGCTTCCGTAGGCCTGAGCGTCCACGGCTATACAGGTGCAGGGATAGAAATCAGGCCACGCAGCCACCCGATCATTTCCTCTCTGGGCAGGTGATGGGCAGACACTGCCCATGAACTGATGCCCGAGAGGCTAGGAGAGACCGCGCGAAGTGATCCCGTA
Source organism: Streptomyces sp. ActVer (assembly GCF_027270795.1). Lineage (NCBI taxonomy): Bacteria > Bacillati > Actinomycetota > Actinomycetes > Kitasatosporales > Streptomycetaceae > Streptomyces > Streptomyces sp. ActVer. The sequence continues at coordinate 9,694 of NZ_JAPWHT010000002.1, read as the reverse complement.
TCAGTACGGGTTGTCGGCAACGACTTTGGCGAATTCGAGCAGTTTCGGAACGTCACAGATGGTTATGCTTCGGTAACTGCGTTCCACCAGTCCCTGCGCTGTCAGCGTGGCCAGGCTCTTTTCAGCTGTGTTGAGCTTCAGACCGGCCAGTGACGCGATTTCCTTCTGGGTCAGCGTCACACCGAGGTCACATCGCCTGCCGTCGCCGTCCGCAACGGGCTGGGCGTAGGCCTGACACAACTCGGCCAGGACCCGGGCCAGCCGGGTCAGCGAGTCGTAGGCCTGAAAATCGATCCGGCGCCGGTTGGCCCAGCGAAGCCGGGCGCACAGCATGTGGAGGATGGCCCGCATGGCGTCCGGATGACGGGTCAGGAAGGTCTCCAGCGCCCGCACCTGGATGATCCGCGCGCTCACATCACTGCACGCGACCACTGTGCCGGACCTGGGACGTTCCTCGAAGGCCGCCATCTCGCCAACCAGGTCACCCGCCACACGGACGGCGAGCAGCATGTCGTAGCCACTCTCCGCGCTGGCGACGACCTTCACGACACCACTCGTGATCAACAGGACGTGCCGACTCCCGTCGCCCTGCTGCAACAACGCACGATGCGGCGGATAGCTGATCGGGGTGCCCTGCCCCAGGAGTTCTTCACGTGTCGTATTTCGCAACCGACCGAGAAAGGTGGACGGCGGCCACGCGTGATTCACCAGCACCCCCGAAGGTCTCACTCCGCGACGCAACGCGCCGTTCAAGTGCCTGACCATGCTGCCGTGGAGCCGTCATCCGGCAAACAGGCAGGACGGGATGTGGCCTGTTTCCTCGCCTTATAACCAGAATTGACCGAACGAGCGTTCTTTACAGGAGCAATTGCCTCTTTGGAGGATCGACTCGGTTGTCCGGCTTGAGGTCGGGCGGGATGCGAGCACCACCCCTACCACGCCGGGTTCCACAGCTCCGACAGGGGTGGTGCTCGCACAGAGACAGGGAGTTGCTGGTCGGCCGAGGTTCGGTCAGGGCAGCGAGCCGGAGGATCAGATCGGGACCGCCACCCCCGTGAACGTCGTCTCCGGGGTCTGGGGGCTGGTGAAGCGGGCGTTGACGAGGTAGAGGCGGTTGGCGAAGCGGGCCGCGGTGGTGGGGACGTCGAAGCGGGGGTCCGTGATCGTGCCGGTCAGGGTGGCTGTCGTGGCCTTGGAGTCGAGGTGGAACACGCTGATGAGGTTCAGGCGGTTCTGGACCACGTACAGGGTGCGGCCGATGCGGTAGAGGCCGTCGCCGTTGACGACGCTGGTCGCGCCGACCAGGGTGATCTTGGTGGCGTGGCCCGTCCTGAGGTTCACGTTGTGGAGCTCGCCCGGGGTGCTCTTGACGACGATCAGGGCGCGGCCGTCGGGCGTGCCGACGATGCCGTTCGCGTTGTTGACGTCGGGGAGCTGGACCCAGTCGCCGGTCAGGGGCAGGGTCCGTACGGTTCCGGCTCGGCCTCGCGGTACTCCGTAGAGCGCGGCGGCGCGTGAGTCGGTGAACCAGGCGCGGTCGCCGAGGAGCGTGACGTCGTTGATGAAGTGGCCGGTCGGTTCCGACAGTTGGTGTGTTGCGACCACTTCGCCCGTGCGGGAGTCATGGGTACGGGCCACACCTGTGTTGCCTGCCACGTACAGCAGGCCGTCGTCGTCGAGCTTCAGGCCGACGGCCACCAGGCCGGTGCCGCCCGTGAAGAGGATCCTGCCTTCGCCGGTGCGCAGGTCGGTGCGGTAGAGGGCTCCGTTGGCACGCGAGCCCATGTACGCGTACGGCTTTCTGCCGATGGCTATGCCCTCGGGGAGGAAGCCGTTGGGGAGCGGGAACTCGGTCGGCCACGTGGCGCCAGCGGTGGTTCCGCCGGTGGTGGTCGCGGTCCTGGTGCCGGTGGCTGCGTTCGCCGCACCTGCGCCTGCGCCCGTCGCCACCGCGAACGCGGCGAGGGCGGCGCCGCCCAGGAGGGCGCGTCGGTTGGGGTGGGAGTGCGGGTGCGGGTGACTGCGGGTCATGGTTGCGGGCCTCCGGGAAGAGTGGGTGAGAGCCTTCAACTCGCTCATCCTGGACCACAGTTGACCGCCCCTCCCCCGTACGTCGGCTATCGACAGAGGATCGACAGGTTCCACGGCGGCGTCGGCGGCCTACGTCCGGGTCAGCCGTTCCAGCTCTCGTCGTACGGGTCACGCGGTGCCTTGACCGGCTTCAGCTCGGTGACGTGGCGGAACGGGATGATGCCGTCGTTCACCGGGTCCTTGGTCTGCTTGGCGGTGTACGTGCCGGTTGCCTCCAGCCAGGTGTCCGGTCGCAGGACCGGAGGGATCCGGCCGGTCAGGCCGATCTTCACCGGCTGGGCGTCGGCTGCACAGCAACTGAGCGCCATACGGACCAGGTACGGGGTGCCGTCACGATCAAGATCGCCAGCAGGCCGGCGATCTTGATGTGGCGGTGGTCGAGGGAACGGCCGTGGTCGTACGCCGCCCGGCCCGCGTAGTCGACGAGTTTGAGCCGGACCGTGCCTCCGGCAGGGAGGTCCGCGAAGCCCCTGGGCTGCTTCTGCAGGGCCGTGCCGGTGCGCATCGCGCTGTAGGAGCCGAGGGCCGGCGGGGCCACGAGGATGAGGGCGAGGAGAGGGAGGACCAGGAGCCAGGAGATACGGGGTTCGCGGTGGGCGTGGGCATCGGCGTCGGCATGCGTGAACACGGTCATCCAGCTCTGCATCACCGGCGCGGACAGCGCCCCGCGGATCGGGCCCTGGAGCACGATCCCCACGAGCAGCAGGATGATCAGGACGAGGGGCGAGTTGAACTGCCAGCCCCGCGGTTCGCTCGGCTCGGCGTCCTCAACCCTGGGCGGTGCCGTGTCGGTTGTGGTCACGGGAGAGGTACCTCCGGTAGGGAAGGGCTTCCTGGATGGGTTGCCCTCCACCTTCAGTACGCCCGTTCCGGCACAGCTTCTCATCCCGATGTTCCGGCCGGGCATGCCCGTGTTCCGGCCAGGGCACGCCCGCCTTCCGGCCAAGGCGCGCCCGAGCCATCACTTCCTTCGGCGCAGCGCCCCGATGATCCCGGGAAGCGCACTGCCGAGTGCGACCACCGCCAGCGGGACGAAGACATCGACCCAGGGGTCGCGGATCGGGCGGTACGTGGCGAAGCCCTCCTGGATCTCGATGAATCCGATGGGCTTCGCGCCCGCGCCGCCACCGCCGCCTCCGCCCTCGCCGGTCTTGGCCGCGCCTGCCTCGCGGCCCACGCCGACCCCGAAGCCGAGCCCGACCTTGGCGACGGGGATGACCGTGACGCCGTTCCTCGTCACGGGTTCGCCGTAGACGGCGCTCACCGAGGCACGCCCGCCCAGCTTCTCGGCCAGCCGCTCCAGCAGCGCGACGGCCGGGTTGCCCTTGGGGACATCCGCAGCGAAATCCGTAGGCAGATCCGTGGGTACGCCCTCGGGCGGCCGCGCCGATGTGGTCTCCACCGGCTTCTCCGGCTCCACGGAACTCTCCTGCTTCTCCGGTTGTACGGGCTCGTCCTGGGGCATCACTCGTCACCATCCCTCTGTCGGTACGGTCGGCTCGGGCGGCCAGTGTCCCGCGGAACCCCTGCCTCAACTCCCTTGCGGCAGGCCCCTGTGCAACCGTCCGTGTCGGTGAGGCACTCTGTGCTGTTGTGGCGAGCCTTCCTAATCAGAGCGGGTCGGACGATCGCGGTGCGCACATGGTGGTGTGCGGGGACGATGCCCTCGCGCACCGGCTGGCGGCCGAGTTGCGTGGTGTCTACGGCGAACGGGTGACGCTGGTCGTGCCGTCCGCCGAGGGCACCGTACGGCCACCGGTCGTCGGGCGGGCCCGTGCGTCGGCGCTGCTCGACCGCGTGTCGGCGGCGGTGACCCGGGCGACGGCCAACGGCGGCATCGGCGGCGGTGGCAGTGGCAGTGGCAACAGCGGTGGCACCGGCGGGAACGTGGGCGGCGGCGAGGGCGGCGCGGCCGGCCGGACCGCCGTCTCGTTGACCCGCGGAGCCACCTCGTCGCCCCGGGGAGCCGCGTCGACGAATCGGTCCGCCACCTCCGAGGAGCCGCGCCCCGCCCGGGTGTTGGAGGCCGCCGTCCTGACCGAGGCCGTGCTCGCCGAGGCCGGTGTCGAGCATGCCGCCGCACTCGCCCTCGTCCATGACGACGACGAGACGAACATCCGTGCCGCGCTGATGGCACGCCGCCTCAACCCCCGTCTGCGCCTGGTCGTCCGGCTCTACAACCGCCGTCTCGGCCAGCACATCGAGGCTCTCCTCGACCAGGCCTCCGCCCTGGCCATGGCGGGTATGGCGGACGGAGGAGAGGGCGCCGGAGCGAATACCGGAGGAGACGGCGGAGGAGACGGCAGAGGGAACGGCGGTCCATCCGGGCCCGTACTCCTCGACGCCTCCACGACCGTGCTCTCCGACGCCGACACCGCCGCGCCCGCGCTGGCGGCGACCGCGGTCGCCGGGACCAGCAAGGTCGTACAGACCGACGGGCTGATGCTCCGGGCCGTGGAACGGCAGCCCCCGGGCCCCGGGGAGGTCGCCGACCCGGGCCTGTGCACGCTGGCCCTGCTCTCGGCCACCACCAACGACCCGGCCGGCGCGGACGGTTCGGAGAGCAGCGGTGAGAACGGGCCGCGGCTCCTGCCCGACGAACGCTCCGTGGCCGCCGCGACCGGCCGCGGCACCATCGTCCTGGAGACGGTGTCGTACTCCGGTCCGCCGCTCCCCGCCGGACGCAGTGTCCTGCCCATCGGCAGGCTGTTCTCCCGGCGGCTGCGCTGGTCTTTCGCGGGCCTGGTGGCCTGTGTGGTGGCGCTCGCGGTCGCGTCCATGGTGACGACGGGCGACCATCCGCTGCACGCCACCTATCTGACCCTCCTCGATCTCTTCGCCATCAACGAACCCGCGCTGAAAGAACCCCTCGGCCGCCAGATCCTCCAACTCCTCTCCGGTCTCGTCGGGTTGCTGCTGCTCCCCGTGCTCGTCGCCGCCGTGCTGGAGGGCCTCGGTACGTTCCGCAGCGGGACCGCGCTGCGGAAGCCGCCCCGCGGGCTCTCCGACCACGTCGTGCTCCTCGGACTCGGCAAGATCGGCACACGTGTCCTCGCCCGCCTGCGCGAACTCCACATCCCCGTCGTGTGCGTCGAGGCTGACCCCGAGGCGCGCGGGCTCGCGCTGGCGCGCCGGCTGCGCGTGCCCGTCGTCCTCGGCGACGTCACCCAGGAAGGCGTCCTGGAAGCCGCCAAGATCCACCGCGCGCACGCCCTGCTCGCCCTGACCAGCGCGGACACCACCAACCTGGAAGCCTCCCTGTACGCCAGGTCGGTGCGGCCCGATCTGCGCGTCGTGCTGCGGCTGTACGACGACGACTTCGCCACCGCCGTCTACCGCACCCTGCGCGCCACCCACCCGCACGCGCTCACCCGCAGCCGCAGCGTCTCCCATCTGGCCGCGCCCGCCTTCGCCGGAGCGATGATGGGCCGCCAGATCCTGGGCGCGATCCCGGTCGAACGCCGGGTCCTGCTCTTCGCCGCCCTGGACGTCGCCGGACATCCGCACCTGGAGGGCCGTACGGTCGCCGAGGCGTTCCGCGCGGGAGCGTGGCGGGTGCTCGCCCTGGACAGCGCCTCCCCCGAGGAGCGCCGGCCCGACCTGGCCACCGCCACCGCGCCTGCCCCGGGCTCGCCCGAGCGTCCGTCGGGCCTGGTCTGGGACCTGCCTCCCACCTATGTGCTCGGCTCCGAGGACCGCGTCGTCATCGCGGCCACCCGACGAGGCCTCGCCGAACTGCTGGGACGACGCCCGCGGGACCGTACGGGCGCGTAGTCCCGGGACCGTACGGGCGCGTAGTCCCGGGACCGTACGGGTGTGTGGTCCCGGGTCTGTCCCCGCGGCGCGCGCCGCCCCACAATGGGCCGATGGAATTCGCCGTGTTCGCCTCCCTCCCCGGGCTGGTCATCCTGCTGACGGTCATCGCGTTCGTCGATCAGTTGATGTTGCGGGCCGGGCGGGCCGGGGTACTGCCCTGGCGCAACGGGGCGCGGGTCGGACAGGTGTCGGCCACCGGCTTCGAGCAGCTGCACGGCGCGCTGTCACCGGGCAAGCAGAACGAACTCAAGGAGCGGGAGTCCGCCCTCGTGCTCCGGGACGACGAGGAGGACGGCGCGCCCCCGCACCGGACACGCGTCGACCTGGACAGCGGGGTCGCGGTGGTGGTCATAGGCACGCCGGCCCGGGCCCGGAACGACGGAGACGGCTCGCCTCAGTAGCGCTCCACCGATCAGTAGCGCTCCACCAAGTGCTCGCGCCCCACGGGTGGTTCGTACGGCTCGGGCCAGAAGTCCGTGATCGTCAGCACGCGACCCTCGGCGTCACCCGTGAAGAACGAGATCCCGTACATCTCGTCCAGGCCCACCGTGAAGTGGAGCCAGGTGACGACCTGGCCGGGCTCGGCGACTATGCGCTCGATCCGCAGATGCCAGTCGCCGGGATACTCGCGGTTGAACTCGACATACCTTTCCCGCCCGCTGACGCGCTCGCGCGTCTGGGGAAGGGTGTAGACGACGTCCTCCGCGAGGGTGTCCGCGAAAGCCGTCCAGTTCCTGTCCTCGGCCGCGGCCCAGAAGCTCTCCACTGTTTTGCGCAGATCGGTCGATGAGGTCATGGCGCCATGGTGCACCCGGCCACTGACAATCGGCCCTGACCTGCACGGACCCGGACATTGCCCCTGCCGCCGCGGGCTCGGTCCGCGGAGTTTTCCACAGGCTGAGGACCCCGGGAGCGCATTGTCGTCCGGTGCGGGCAGTATGGGGCCATGACTGAGAGCAACGGGTCCGTCCCGCACGAGGGAAGCATGCCGGACTGGGAAAAGCGCTTCCGGGCGCCGCGGGTGTCCTTGCCGGACTGGGCGGAGGACGCGCCGCACCGGTCCTTGTTCGTGTCGAACGCGACAGGGACGTACGAGTTGTACGCGTGGGACCGCGAGACGGGTGACCAGCGCCAGGTCACGGACCGGCCCAACGGGACCACGGACGGCGTGATGTCGCCGGACGGCGAGTGGATCTGGTGGTTCGACGACAAGGACGGCGACGAGTTCGGGATCTGGCGCCGACAGCCCTTCGCCGGGTCCGCCGGTGAGGACGGCGCGGCCGTTCCCGACGAGTCCGCGGCTCCCGGGCTCGACCCCTCCTATCCGGCGGGGCTCGCGCTCGGCCGGGACGGACGGACGGCGATCGTCGGCCGGTCGACCGACGAGGACGGCTCGACGATCTATGTCAGCCGGACCGGCGAGGACCCCGTCGAGGTCTACCGGCACCGCGAGTCGGCGGGGGTCGGCGATCTCTCGCACGACGGATCGCTGATCGCGATCGAGCACACCGAGCACGGTGACGCGATGCACTCGGCGGTGCGGGTGCTGCGGATGGACGGCTCGGCGGTCGCGGAGCTCGACGACACCAAGGGCGGCACGGCCGAGCTCGGTCTGGAGGTGCTCGGCTTCGCCCCGGTCGACGGGGACACCCGGCTGCTCGTCGGGCATCAGCGGCGCGGCCGCTGGGAGCCGATGGTGTGGGACGCGGCGTCCGGCGAGGAGACGGACCTGGCGCTGGCCGCCCGCCTGGACGGCGACCTGAGCGCCGAGTGGTATCCGGACGGCTCCGCGCTGCTCGTGGTGAACAGCTTCGAGGCGCGCAGCCAGCTGTGGCGGTACGACCTGGCGACCCGCGGCCTGGAGCAGGTGCCGACGCCGAGGGGCACGGTGTCGGGAGCGACGGCCCGCCCGGACGGCAGCGTGGAGTACCTGTGGTCGTCGGCCGCCGAGCCGCCGGTGGTGCGCTCGACGTCCGGCGAGGTCGTCCTCGACCCGCCCGGTATGAAGGCCCCGGCGTCGGTGTCCGTCCAGGACGAGTGGGTGACCGGTCCCGGCGGCCGTATCCACGCCCTCGTCCAGCGGCCGGCCGGGGTGACGGGTCCGCTGCCGACCGTCTTCGACATCCACGGCGGCCCGACCTGGCACGACAGCGACTCGTTCGCGGCGGGCCCGGCGGCCTGGGTGGACCACGGGTACATGGTGGTCCGGGTCAACTACCGCGGCTCCACGGGCTACGGACGCGAGTGGACGGACGCGCTCAAGCACCGCGTCGGCCTGATCGAGCTGGAGGACATCGAAGCCGTACGGGAGTGGGCGGTCTCGTCCGGTCTCGCCGACCCGGACCGGCTGATCCTCACCGGCGGCTCCTGGGGCGGCTATCTCACGCTGCTCGGCGTCGGGATGCAGCCCGAGGCGTGGGCGCTCGGCATCGCCGCGGTGCCGGTCGCGGACTACGTCACGGCGTACCACGACGAGATGGAGGCCCTGAAGGCGATGGACCGCACGCTGCTCGGCGGCACACCGGAGGAGGTCCCGGAGCGCTTCGAGGCCTCGTCCCCGCTGACGTACGTCGACGCGGTGAAGGCCCCGGTCTACATCTCCGCCGGGGTCAACGACCCGCGCTGCCCGATCCGTCAGGTCGAGAACTACGTGACCAGACTCGCCGCGCGCGACGCCGTCCACGAGGTGTACCGCTATGACGCGGGGCACGGTTCGCTGGTCGTGGACGAGCGGATCAAGCAGGTCCGTCTGGAGCTGGACTTCGCGGAGCGACACCTGGGCAAGTGAGCGCACCGGGTCCCCTCGCGGGAGGCTCGGCCAAGAGGCACCCCTCGGCCGAGCCTCCCGCGAGGGCCCCGTACCTTTGAGGTTGTGTACCGGTTCCTGCTGACGCCCCGCTGGTGCGGGATCAACGTCTTCGTGCTGTTGGCCATCCCCTTCTGCATCTACATGGGGTCATGGCAGTTGAGCCGGTTCGAGGACCGGGTCCAGGACCAACGTGACGCGGGCGAGCAGGCCACGGCGGCCAAGACGGATCCGGCGAGGCCGCTCGCCGACCTGCTGCCGGTGGACAAGGAGACGTCGGGCAAGCAGACCACGGCGAAGGGCCGGTACGGGAAGCAGTTGCTCGTGCCGGGCCGGGAGCTGGACGACAAGCGCGGCTTCTACGTTCTGACGTTGCTGCGCACCGACGACGGCAAGGCCCTGCCGGTGGTCCGGGGCTGGCTCCCCGGGGACGCGGCCCCCTCGAAGGCCCCGCCCGCTCCGACCGGCGAGGTCACCGTGGCCGGCGCGCTGCAGGCCTCGGAGACACCGGGTTCGAACGGCGTGCCCGCGGCCGGTGGTCTCCCCGCCGGTCAGACCGGCGCGATCAGCTCGGCGGCGCTGGTGAACCTCGTGCCGTACGACGTGTACGACGCCTGGGTCACTCTCGCCAAGGCCGACTCGGGGATGAAGGCGGTGCCCGCGGCGGCTCCGGCGGACACGGGCCTGGACCTGAGGGCGTTCCAGAACCTGGGCTACACCGGCGAGTGGTTCGTCTTCGCGGGCTTCGTGGTCTTCATGTGGTTCCGGCTGATGCGACGCGAGGTGGAGTTCGCACAGGACGCGGAACTGGGCCTTGTCGAGAGCGACGGCGAGGACGCCGCAACCAACACCGCCCCCGACACCGCCGACAACACGAAGGTGTCGGCCTCTCCCACGGCCTGACAGGGCCTTCATGGGGGCGCGGGGAACGGCGCAATCTTTCAGGGGCGCGGGGAACTGCGCGACCAGCCACAACGCACC